>JAAZNB010000008.1 GCA_012798515.1 Chloroflexota bacterium | reverse complement strand
GGGCCCGTCCGGCGCCGGGGGATCTGGCAGCCTGAAAGGAGGCCGGAATGTCTGAATATACGGTGACCATCCAGTGGGAGCGCGGCGGGGACCGCTTCACCGACAAACGCTACAGCCGCCGGCATACCTGGTCGTTCGACTGCGGTCTCGACCTGGCGGCTTCGTCCTCGCCGCACGTCGTGCCGCTGCCCTACTCCGACCCGGGGGCGGTCGACCCGGAGGAGGCCTTCATCGCCGCCCTGTCCAGCTGCCACATGCTGTCTTTTCTGTACGTCGCCGCCCGGCAGGGGTGGTGCGTGGACCGCTACACCGACCAGGCCAGCGGCGTGCTGGAGCCCAACCCGGCCGGCCGTATGGCCGTCACCCGGGTGACCCTGCGCCCGGCGGTGGCCTTTTCGGGGCAGCGGCTGCCCGGCCCGGACGAGATCCAGGCCATGCACGCCGCCGCCCACGAGGAATGCTACATCGCCAACTCGGTCAAGACCGAGGTGCGCTGCGAGCCGCTCCCGGCGGCCTGAACTTCCCCATCCCCTCATCGAGGTGTGACCATCCGACTGTTCATCCTGGCCGACGATTTCACCGGGGCGCTGGATACGGGGGTGTGCTTCGCACGGCACGGCATCCCCACGGCCGCCTGCACCGGCCTCTTCGACCGGGCGCCGGCCGGGCGGCATCCTCTTCGTCCCGGCCTACCCTGCGGCGGGGATACCTGCCGGGCCGTATTGGCGGCTTTGGATGTACAATGGGTCACGGTATACCACGCGACCCAGGACGGCGTACCCCTGGCGGCCTGCGAGCTGCCCGGCCGGCGCATCCACCTGGTGACCAAGTCCGGCGGGCTGGGCCGCCAGGACGTCGTGGCGGCCATTTGCAGGTTTCTTCAAGAAAATATTACTGAGGTGAGAAGATGATTGCTGTAACGATGGGTGATGGGAACGGCGTCGGTCCCGAGATTATCTTAAAGACGTTCGTCGAAGGCAAGATCCACAACGATTACGTGGTGGTGGGGGACGCCGCTGTGCTCCAATGGTGCAACCGGCAGCTGGGGTTCGGCGTGCCCCTGCACGCGATCCATTCGGTGGCCGAGGCCCGGGCCGACCGGCTCAACGTGCTGGACCTGGGCCTGCTCACGGCCGGTGACGTCACGCCGGGCCGGATCTCTGAGAAAGTGGCCGCGGCGTCGCGCCAGTACATCTGCACAGCCACCGGGCTGGCCCTGGAGGGCCAGGTGGCGGCCATCACCACCCTGCCGGTCAACAAAGAGGCCATTCGCCTGAGCGATCCCCATTTTACCGGGCACACCGAGCTGATCGCCGGCATCTGCGGGCAGAGCAACTACACCATGATGCTGGCTTCTGAGAAATTGACCGTCACCCACGTGAGCACGCACGTCTCCCTGGCTCAGGCCATCGCGGCCGTCAAGACAGAGCGCATCCTGGACGTGATCGAGCTGACCCACGCCGCCCTGGCGCGCTTCCTGGCGGCGCCGCGCATCGCCGTGGCCGGTTTGAATCCCCACGCCGGCGAGGGCGGCGCTTTCGGCGTAGAGGATGCACAAGAAATCGTCCCGGCCGTGGAACAAGGGCAGCAGCGGGGCATGAACGTGTCCGGCCCCTATCCCCCGGACACCATCTTCCGCCGGGCCTCCCGCGGGGAATTCGACGCCGTGGTGTGCATGTACCACGACCAGGGGCACATCCCCATGAAGCTGCTGGATTTCGAGGGTGGGGTCAACGTCACCCTGGGCCTGAAGGTGATGCGCACCTCGGTCGACCACGGCACGGGGTTCGACATCGCTTACCAAAACGTCGCCACCAACCGCAGCTACGTCGAAGCCTATAACTACGCCTTTAAAATGAAAGCCTAGAGCGTGTTATCAACTTTGAGCCGGGGCGCTCTAGCCAACCTACGCCGGGTTGCTTTCCCCTTTAATTAGCAGGTCGGGCTTCCAAAGTGCCCCGTAGGGGTATGCCCGACCGAACACGGCCGGCCAGGAGTGCCGGCTCACCCGCGCCATCTCGGGCTATCCCCCCATGATCCGCTCGGGACCGTGAAAGTCGGCTTTCGCTTCCGGCGCGGGCCGGCCGGGGCGCCGGGGTAGCCTGCCTCCGCCACGGAGGGGCGTGCTTTGCCAGATCGCTCTAGCCAACCTACGCCAGGCCGGTCTCCCCCCAGGCCGCAGAACCTCTTCTATTAGCAGGTCGGGCTTCCATTATTATGCCCCGTAGGGGTACGCCCGACCGAACACTTCTGGCCAGGAATGCCGGCTGACCCGTCCCACCTCAGGCATACCCCCATGATCCGCTCGGGACCATGAAAGTCGGCTTTCGCTTCCG
>JAAZNB010000722.1 GCA_012798515.1 Chloroflexota bacterium | reverse complement strand
GTATTAGGCACGCCGCCAGCGTTCATCCTGAGCCAGGATCAAACTCTCCGCAGAATTTTTTCTAACACCTTGCGGTGTCTTCATTCTACAGTTCTTTCGGATCAACGGTTGCTCTTCCTATCACTCTTCAGTTGTTAAGGTCCCGTATTACTTTGTTGCTGGTGGACCACTTCGTCCCGGTCCGTTTCCCACAGCCCGCAAATAAAGACGCCGATGTCTTGTTGCACCGACGCCTGGATTATGCTTGCTGAGCTCAGGGGCGTTTTGGCTCGCAGTCTCTGCGAGCGCCCCTTCACTTTTTCGTTTCTCAACGAAGGGAGTTTTATTTTACAGGCGCTTTCTCCATTTGTCAAGGGTTTTGGTAAATTGTCTGACAATTTACTTTTTCCCTTGTTGGAGCGCAGCGAATAGATGCCGCACACACAACTGGAGCAGCCCGACGTTCAGGACTCGCTTGTAAAACCAGGGGTTTTTGACCGGTTCGATTGTCATCGATCTGCTCATAGAGCGAGATCGGAGGTGGTCATGGAAAGGATCGGTATTTTACGCGCCTACGACTTTTTTGTCAAGGGTTCCGATCATTTTCGTTTTTGGCTCTTTCAAGGCTGTGGCTTCGAGCCAGGCCATATCAGAGGCAACAGGTCGTTATTATATGCATTTCGGCAGGCATGTCAAGGGTTTTGATAAAAACTCGTTAAACAGATTTTTACATGCCCACCTACGCCTTAATATCCTTCAGACTTCCCCCTCTGTCAACGCCCGCAGCATGCCCCGTGCCGTCTCCAGCTCCTGCCGGTTGATCGTGTGAGGCATGCCGGGGAAGAACTGCGCGTTCACCTGCGCCCCCAGGCTCTGTAAGTTGGCCGCGCTGAAGCGCACTCGCTCGGCCGGGATGTAAGGGTCGTGATCGCTGCAGCCAATATAGACCGGCGTACCCGCCAGGTCGCCCTGGTCGTGGCGCACCTGGCCGGGTGGGCCGATCAGCCCACCACTAAAAGCGATCACGGCCCCATAGGGTTGGGGAAAGCGGGCGGCGTATTCCAACACCAGGCAGGCGCCCTGCGAAAAGCCCAACCAGGCGATGCGCCCGGTCGGGAGGCCCCTCGCCTCCACCCCGGCGCTCAAACGCGCCAGGGTGGCCAGGGCGGAATCCAGCCAGGGTTGGTTCTTTTCCAGGGGCGACAGGAAGCTGTACGGATACCAGACGCCACCGGCCGCCTCCGGCGCCAGGTAGGCCAGCCCGGACACGGCCAGTTCGCCCGCCAGGCTGAGGATATCTGCCGCACCCGCGCCGCGGCCGTGGAGCAAAATCACCGCCGCCCGGGCTTTCTCCAGGGGCTCACCGGCCGTTCGTACCGGCTGCCCGGCGTGTGGGTCGATTATCTGGTCCATCTGGTTACCTCCATCCCCGTCCCGCCCGCCTGGCGGGTTCATTCCCCTTTCAAGCGCCGGGCAAAGCGCACCAGTTCTCCCAGCAGGTCGCCGTAGAATTTGCGCGCCGTCTCGTCTGCCAGGCGCCCGTTCTGGTCGAACGTTTCTCGCGCCTTTGTAACCAGCACTTCCGGCTTATTGACCGTGTATAAATTGACGGCAGAAAGCACCTGGCGCAGTTGCTGTTGGGCGCGCGCCGTGCCGTACATCCCGGTCGAAGCGCCGGCAATGGCCGCCGCTTTGCCCGCAAAGGGGTTGTCTGGGGGGCGAGAAATCCAATCGATCGCATTTTTCAGGACCCCGGGGAACGAAAAGTTGTACTCGGGCGTGGTGATCAATACTGCGTCGGCAGAGCGGATCTTCTCGCGCAATGCCTGCACCGCGGGGGGAAAACCATCCTGGCGGATATCCTCGTTATAGAG
>JAAZNB010000144.1 GCA_012798515.1 Chloroflexota bacterium | reverse complement strand
TCGAAGTCGTCCGGGATCTGGTAGCCCTGGCGCAGCAGCTCGATACGCTCGATGCGTTCGATCTTGAAGGTGCGCAGGTGGCCGGGCGGTTCGACCCGCCCGATGACGTAGGAGGTCTGGCCGATGGCGTAGGCCTCGATGAAGTACGGGCACAGGCAGTATTCTTTGACTTCCTCGGCCTCGCCTTTGCGGTACCAGATACGCGCCTGGCGTCCTTCGGCCCAGGCCACGGTGAGCTTCTCCAGCACCTGCAGGTAGAGCGGGTCGCACCAGGTGCAGCAGCGCTCGATCCACCCGGCCGAGTCGAGGATGTGACGGCTGATGCGCGGCGCCAGGCGCTCGATGGCCAGGCCCAGCTTACGCAGGGCCGCAGCGGCGTGGGGGTTCTGGCGGTCGGCGCGGGTGGCAAACAGGCGCGCCGCCAGGTGGATGGTCATGGCTTCGTGGAGGTTGAAGTGCACGTGCACCAGGAAGGCTTCGCGGTCGATGAACAGGCGCCCGTGGTCTTCGTAGACGGGACCGTTCATGTCGGCCAGGTTGCGCAGGATGGTGGAGCGGTGCACGCCCAGGCGGCGGGCGATCTCGGCCTGGGTGAGGCCGTTGGGGTGGGCCAGCAGCAGGGTTTCGATCTGGGAGATGCGATTGGCTTTGACGCCGGTACGTTTCATGCTTCCCCCTTCGGTTGAGGTTGGTGCGTACCCGGCGTCCCGCGAAGACGAGGGCGCCAGGGCCGGCGGGGCGGCGGCGCGCCCCGGCGGGGTAGGTCGAGAGGTGTTGAATTAAAGATACTTCATGGGTGTTGCAAGTTGGGCAACATACTGGCCAGAATGAATCATTGGGGCAATTTTGCTTCTATCGTAGATCTACATATACCGGTGGTTTAAATTATCGCGCCGGCAGGGGGGTGGGGGACTTTACAGAATTCTAATGGATTCGAAGAACTTCTGATTCTTTGCGGCCGGCGCCCCGGTTGAAAAGCCGGCTGTAAGCAAATTGCGGCCTAAATGGAACAACGTTGACAGAATTAGGCCCTATGGTATGCTTAACCCTGGGGGTGGCTGAGTCCCGGTGGGTTCCCCGGTCTTCAAAACCGGCGGCGGGTCGCGTTGCGGGCCGCGGTGGGTTCGACTCCCACGCACTCCCGCCTTACTGTCATCAAGGAAAGCAGGCTGGGATCGTATGGAAGACGTACAAACGATAAATGAATTGGATGCGCTGGTCGGGCGCATCTTTTCGATTGAAGATATCACCCTGGGTTCGGCCAAAGACAAGTATTTAGTGCGCTACCGGGGGCGGTTGTATTCCGAGGACAGCGCGGCGGCCTACGACCATCTGGCGGCGCTGCTGCGCCCGCACGCGGTGACGCCCTTGTTCCGCATGGAGGGCGACCGCCAGGCCATCCTGTTGGTCTCGGGGGTGGTGCCGCCGGTGCAGGCCTCCAACCCGTGGGTCAACCTGGGCCTGTTCGTGCTCACGCTGCTCAGCGTGCTGCTCACCGGAGGGCTGTCCAACCTGAACGGCCCGCTGCCGCCGGACTTGCTGCCGGCGGCCGGGATGATCGTGCGCCAGGGCTGGCCGTTCGCGGTGAGCATGCTGGGCATCCTGGGCGCCCACGAGTTCGGGCATTACCTGATGGGGCGTTACCACGGCGTGCACGTTTCGCTGCCGTACTTCATCCCTTTGCCCCTGGTCAGCCCGTTTGGTACCATGGGGGCCTTTATCAACATGAAAGAGCCGCCCAAGAACCGGCGCGTGCTGCTGGACATCGCCATCGCCGGGCCGCTGGCCGGGGCGGCGGTGGCCATCCCGGTGCTGCTGATCGGCCTGTCGCTCTCGGCGCTGAACCGCCTGCCGGCGGCCGACCTGCCCGGGCTGAGTTTGCAGCTGGAGGGCAATTCGATTCTCTACCTGCTGGCCAAGTTCCTGGTGTTCGGGGCCTGGCTGCCCGCGCCGGTCGATTATCATGGGGTGGCGCCGCTGCTGTATTGGGGCAAGTATTTTCTGACCGGCATGCCCTTCCCCTT
>JAAZNB010000143.1 GCA_012798515.1 Chloroflexota bacterium | reverse complement strand
TGATCATGCCGCTGATGTTCTCGACGGTCATCGCCGCCGAGTCGTTCGCCGGCGAGCGCGAACGCAAGACCATGGAGGCCCTATTGTACACGGCCACCACGGACACGGAGCTGTTCCTGGGCAAGGTGGCCGCTGCCTTGATTCCTTCGCTGCTCATCTCGCTGGCCAGCTTTGGGCTGTATGCCATCGTCTTGAACGTGGGCGGTTACCCGGTGATGGGGCGCATCTGGTTCCCACTGGCCAGCTGGTGGCCGCTGATGTTGTGGATCACCCCGGGATTGGCCATGCTGGGTATCTCGGCCACGGTGTTGATCTCGGCCCGCACCCAGACCTTCATGGGCGCTTACCAGACCAGCGCCTCCCTGGTGTTGATCGTGGTCCTGCTGATGGCCGGCCAGGCCGCCGGCGTGTTGTTCCTCAGTGTGCTGGTTGGCATGCTGCTGGGGCTGGTGGTGTGGATTGCGGCCGGTTTGCTGACCGTGGTGGCCATCCGCAGCTTCAACCGCAGCCGCTTGTTAGAGAGCAAAGCATAATTGGATCGTCAGGCGCCCGGGGACCGGTTCCCTGGGCGTTTTTTATTTGGCCCCGGCTTGAAAACGGCCCCGCGGACCTCAGTATAATAGATATTATGTTCTATCTATTTGCCCCCTGTACGCTGTGGAACGGATTCGACCGTCCGATTTGGGTGGCCATAGACGCAAAAATGTAAAAAAAGGCCCACATATCATAGAATCCCGGTGAATATTGTTACATTAGATACTACCTAATCTCGACTATATTGGTAAAATGGGCAGTAGACCTGCTTTTTGCCCTTGGCCGGCCTGGGTGGAAGGGCAAAACCGTGCCGGTGTGACTGGCGAGCGTGCCAGGGTATGGGGGATGCGGCCTACATAGCTGTGCCCGGTGTTCCCTGAACGGTCTTATAGGAAGTAGTGGTGTGAGGTGTTATCATGAGCGTAGAGAGCTTCATCCGGTTGGCTTGATTGCCAGTGGCCTTCGCTCCTGGAGGGAGTCCTTCCGGGCCTGACCGCCTCGTTTGCTAAATCCAGGGATTGGGGAATCCCGGATACATTCCCTTTTCATTGAAGTTAATAACGATTTGTTGGATTGGGCCGGCTTCATTTTTGGAGACGATGATGATCGATCCTTCTCTATCCACCAAGCCTATTGCCAGGCATAGTTTAAGCGCTTTGCGTATCAGCCTGCTGTATCTGGTGGTCGGCTGCCTGTGGATCTTGTTTTCCGATTACATTGTGGCCTCATTGTCCAGCAGCATAGAGATGTTGGCCTGGTTGAGTACGATCAAGGGCTGGTTCTACATCCTGACCACCGCCTTGCTGCTCTACTGGCTCATCCAGCGCGAATCGAGCGAGCTGCGCCAGCGCGAAGAAAGCCTCCGGCTGGCATTGGATGCCACCCGGGATGCCATCTGGGATTGGAACGTCCGCAGTGGGCAGATGTATTACAGCCAGGCTTATTTCACCATGCTCGGTTACCCGGCCGATGCCTTCCAGGGTGACTACCAGGCCTGGCTCGACCTGGTCCACCCGGACGATCGGGAGAAACTGCTGCAGGTCAACCAGGGGTGTATCGACAACGAATACGACAGTTTCGAGATCGAATATCGCATGCGAGACGCCGGTGGGGAATGGCGCTGGGTACTGGACCGCGGCAAAGGCAACAACCGGGGGAAGGACGGCCGCGCCGGCCGCCTGCTCGGTACTCACATGGATATCACCGATCGCAAACGTTCGGAACAGGCCCTGCGCCAGCGGGAAGAATTGTTGCGCCTGGTGGGCAAGATGGCCAAGGTGGGGGGCTGGGAGTTCGATTCTCGCACCTTGCAGGGCACCTGGACGGAAGAAGTGGCGCGCATTCACGGGCTTGACCCTGACCAGGAGACCAACGTCCAGATTGGCACCAGTTATTACCAGGCGGAATCCCGGGCTGCCATCGAAGCCGCCATCCAGGCGGCCATCCATCACGGGCAGCCCTATGACCTGGAGTTGGAGATGGTTCTTCCGGATGGCCGGACCAAATGGGTGCGCACCATCGGCCAGCCGGTCAAAGAAGGGGACCAGGTATACAAGGTCCAGGGGAGCTTCCAGGACATTACCGAGCGCAAGCAGGCCGAGGACCTGCTGTTATACCAGGCCAACCTGTTGCAAAACGTGACCGATGCCGTGATCTCCACCGACCTGGGTTACAACATCAACAGCTGGAACCGGGCTGCCGAAGCCATGTATGGCTGGAGCGCCGGAGAGGTGCTGGGGCGGCCGGCCGGCCAGGTCTTGCAGACCGTCTATGAAGGCCTTTCCTCCGATGAGGTCCGCCGCCTGGCCCTGGAAGTGGGTACCTGGAAGGGCGAAGTCGTGCAGAAATGCAAAGACGGCGCTTCCATTGACGTCCTGGCGTCGGTTTCTCAGGTGAAAGACCGGGCCGGCAAGCTGGTTGGCTATGTGACCGTGAACCGGGACATCACCGAGAGCAAACGGATCGCCGAAGCGCTGCGTACCAGCGAGCGCAATCTCAAGCTATTCGTCGAATATGCCCCCGCGGCCATTGCCATGATGGACTGCGAGTTGAAGTACATCGCCGTCAGCCGGCGTTATCTGCAAGATTATCGCATCGAGCGAGAAGACGTCCTGGGGCGATCCCATTACGAAATTTTCCCCGAGGTTCCCCAACGCTGGAAGGAGATCCACCAACGCTGTTTGTCCGGCGAAGTGGAGAAGTGTGACGAAGATCCCTTTCCCCGGAGCGATGGAACGATTGATTGGGTGCGCTGGGAGATCCATCCCTGGTATGAAAAGTCGGGCGATATCGGCGGCATTATTTTGTTCTCAGAGCTGGTTTCCGAACGCAAATACGCCAAAATGGCGCTGTCGGAAAGCGAGCAGCGTTTTCGCCAGCTGGCCGATTCCATGCCGCAGCTGGTGTGGACCGCTCAGCCCGACGGGGTGGTGGATTACTATAACCAGCGTTACCTGGAATATGGGGGCATCCAGCCGCTGGAGAACCAATCCTGGGAGTGGGGCCCGGCGCTGCATCCGGAGGATCGCGGGCCCACCGAGGTCGCCTGGCAGCAGGCGGTAAACAGCGGCCACGTCTTTCAGATGGAACACCGGGTACAAATGGCCGATGGAACCTACCGCTGGCACCTCAGCCGTGGGGTGCCGGTGCGAGATGCGGACGGCAAAGTGAGTAAATGGTTCGGCACGGCTACCGACATTCAAGACACCAAGCTGGTCGAGGCAGCGCTGCGGCAGAATGAAGAGCTTTTACGCCTGGCCTACGACGCCGGCGACATCGGTGTGTGGCGCCATCGCAAGGAGGAGGCATATATCCAGCTCAATGCCCGCGCCCAGGCGCATTATGGCTTCGACTACGACGCGCCCGCGGCCGCCGACCTGCTGGCCCGGGTCCATCCGGACGACGTCCAACATTTCAAGGACGTGTTGGCCGAGTCCGTGGGCGAGCAGGGGAGCGGGCGGTATGCGGTTGAATTCCGCGTGATCCATCCCGACCAGAGCATCCACTGGTTGGACGTTCACGCCCG
>JAAZNB010000721.1 GCA_012798515.1 Chloroflexota bacterium | reverse complement strand
CCCTTCGGGGCATGATATGGAAGCCCGACCTGCTAAAAGAGGTGGTTCTGCGGCCTGGGGGGAGACCGGCCTTCCTCGCCCTGGTGCTCCGAGCTTGTGAAAGAATTGATTTCAGGAGGACACAACCCCCACCGGTACGGTTTGCACGGGCTTTCTGATAGTACATATGGGGGTCAGCGCGCCATGTTTCTAATTCATTCACATCCTCTCCGCGCAGGGCGTCTGGAGGGGGCGCTCCGGCGCCCTTCACGGCCATTGCAACCCGGCTGCTCTGCGGCCCGAGACGGCGCGGGTAAGCCGGCATCCCTGGCCGGCCATGTTCGGTCAGGCGTACCCCTATCGGGGCACCTTACCCCTTCGGGGCATGATATACCCCTATGGGGAACCCTGGCAGGCTTGGCCTGTCTGGCGTTGGCCATGCTGATGCTCAAATCCTTTGTTCCCCGCATGGCCCATGTCCTTTAAGTTCATAACACGCTCTAGTATAACCTGCCTGGGCGTCCCCAAGGACTTCTTACAGCCACTTTGCAGTCCCAAGGGGCAGGAAGGCTTTGGCTTGACACAACTTTGCCCCTGTGCTAAATTAATATTTGCCTTTCAAAGAAACCTGTAGGTTTGAAATCGTTATTGATTATAAGGAGTGCCGCCTTGACAAAGTCACGCACCCAACTGATGGTGGAACGCTTACGCGAGCTGGAGGCCTCATCACCTGATATCGAGGCAACCGCAATCGTTAGTGTGGATGGTTTGACGATTGCGTCAGCCCTCCCACAAGAAGTTGAAGAAGATCGAGTTTCAGCCATGTCGGCAGCGATGTTATCGTTGGGGGAACGAATTGCCGGTGAGCTGGGCCGTGGTTCGCTGGACCAGGTCTATATTAAAGGACAGCATGGTTACGTAGTGCTGATGTCCGTGGGCGATGAGGCTGTGTTGACGGCCCTGGCTCGCGAGCAGGCCAAATTGGGCCTGATCTTCCTGGACATGCGTCGGGCGGCCGAAGACCTGACCAAGCTAGTATAATACGAGACATTATGGATCCCATCCCCAAGAGCGGTTTGTATTATCCCAACAAGATCGCGCGCATTACCATTCTTTCCCTGGAAGAGGTGATGGGCAAGAATGGGTTGAACGCAATTCTCAACCTGGCCAATTTATCTCACCTGATCGACAATTATCCCCCCGATAATTTAGAACGGCAGTTTGATTTCTCCGATTTCTCCTCGGTTATCGGCGCGCTGGAAGAAATGTACGGTCCACGGGGCGGGCGCGGCCTGGCGCTGCGCTGCGGCAGGGTGACTTTTGCGGACGCGCTGCGTCACTTCGGCTCGCTGGCGGGGGTTGGGGACCTGGCATTCAAAGTCCTACCTCAGCAAGCCAAACTGCGCATCAGCATGAACGCCATGGCGAAAATTTTCAGCCAGACGAGCGATCAGCTGAGCACTGTGGAAGAAAAAGAAGATCATCTCATTTACACCATTCATCGCTGCCCCGTATGCTGGGGAAGAAAAACCGATAAACCCGCCTGCTACATCGCAACGGGTTTGTTACAAGAAGCTCTCAAATGGGTTTCGGGCGGCGATGAATTCCGTGTAACGCAAACCACGGCTCATTCTACCGGCGACCCGACTTGTGACTTCGTCATCCAAAAGGAACCGATTGGATAGGATGGACCGATTGTGGAAGGCGATAGCGCGACGATCTTGATCGTGGAAGACGACCTGGACATCGCGGATATGTTAAATGCATATTTCCGCGTCCAGGGATACGAAGTCATTACAGTCAACTGGGGGGAAGATGGCGTGCGGGCTTGCCAGACGACCCTGCCGGATCTGATCATCCTGGATATCCGTTTGCCGGACATCGATGGCTTCGAAGTGGCAGAGCGGTTAAGGTCCAACCGGCGCACGCGTGAAGTCCCCATTATTTTCCTCACGGAAAGAAGAGAACGATCTGACCGCCTCAAAGGCCTGGGCCTGGAAGCGCAAGACTACATCACCAAGCCGTTCGACATCCAGGAACTACGCCTGCGCGTGCGCAACAGCCTGAAACGCTCCCGGCAGGGCACGCTGACCAACACGGTCACCGGGTTTCCGGAAGGGGGCCTGGTCGAAGAGAAGCTCACCAGCCTGTTAAACGTGCCCGGCTGGCAGCTGATGGTCCTCTCGCTGCGCCACCTGGAGCGCTTTCGCGAAACGTATGGCTTCGTGGCCTCGGATGACCTGCTGCGGGCAATCGCCCTGATCACCGAAGGGGTGCTGTCTGAATCCGGTACGGCAGACGATTTTCTGGGACATT
>JAAZNB010000007.1 GCA_012798515.1 Chloroflexota bacterium | reverse complement strand
GCCAGGGTATACTCCTCGGGCGACAGGGGGACCACCACGCAGGTTTTGCCACTGCGGGCGATGATCTCGGGGATGCGGTCGCGGATCAACTTGTTATATTCGATTCTCATGAGGGCCCTTCGGATCCTTCTCCGGCCTTTCCATACAGCCGGTTGTACGTGTGGGGAGATTCACCTCCCGGGCGGCCTGATCCCGACCAGCTGCTCGCTCAACTCCCACAGGCGCCGGCGTGCGGTGGGGTCGTAGGCCATGGCGTTGGCGCGCCCTTGCTGCTGGCCATTGAAGTATTCGCCTGTCACCCCATCCAGCTCAGGCGAGACGGCCAGGTATTCCAGCGCCTGGGCGCCCTCGTCCACCGTGCGCTGTGGGCCTCCGAAATAGTTCGATTTCTGCACCATTTGGGTGTCCATCAAGGTGGCCGGGTGCAGGCAGTTGACCGCCACGCCGCTGCCGCGCAGTTGTTCGGCCAGGTCGAAGGTATACATCACCTGGGCCAGTTTGCTCTGGCGATAGGCGCGCAGGCCATCGTAGCTGTGCTCCAGCATGACGTCGTCGAAATCGAGGGGTTGCTGGCCGACCGAAGCCACGTTGACCACGCGCGCCGGGGCCGAGCGCTGCAACAAAGGCAGCAGCTGGTGCGTCAGCAGGAAAGGCGCCAGGTAATTGACGGCGAACCGCAGTTCATAGCCTTCACGGCTTTGCTCACGCCCGACCTGGCGCTGCCCGGCCCCCAGGGCGGCGTTGTTGATAAGCACGTCGAGGCGTGGCTGGCCAGACAGGATCTCGGCTGCCAGGCGGCGCACGTCGTCCAACGCGGCCAGGTCGGCGTTGTAATAGGTGAGTTTCTGGCTCCCGGTGGCCTGTTGGATCTCTTGTAAGGTGTCCTGGCCTTTTTGAGGGTTACGCCCGTGTAACAGAATCGTGGCTCCCTGGCCGGCCAGGTCGCGCGCCACGCGCTGCCCCAGGCCGCTGGTGGCGCCGGTGATCAGGATGACCTGATTTTCTAGATCTCGCATAGAGGATACCTCTCTGGTTTGAATTGATGGAGGCGCACGGCCATGTCTGTCGCCCTACCGTTCGCCACGTCCATTATACGCACACTTGCCAGATCAGGGCAGCCGGTGGGTGCGCCGCGATCTGGGCGGGAGGGGCCGGTATCCTCATGAACCCCGGGGGTGGCTACGGGTCACGCGGCGTAGGCCGGAAAGCCCGGGAAGAGAGCCTGCCACAGATCGATGGCCTGGTGGTGATCGCCGCGGCTTTCGTGTTCCAGGGCGAGGGCAGCCGTTTGCGCCGCCTGCGCGGCGGCCTGGCTGAGCTGGATGCGGGTTGTGTGGGGGATGGCCTGGTCCAGGTCTGGCCCCAATCCCTGGGGATCGGGACAAGGGTTTTGGATGCCAACGGCCAGATCCTCGAAAGCAAGGGCCAGGTTGTGGTGCACGTCGGTCATAGCGATGCGGCCGGTAAAGGCGTTGAGCAGGATGGCTTCCAGGTGGTAGCTATTCAGGCAGAGGGGCATGCGGGCTGCATTCCAGGTTTTCATCAGGCGTACCAGCGCGGCGAAGCGCCCGCGATGGAAGCGATTTAGTTCGGTGACCTGTTTCTGCACCCGCCTGGGATCACAGCGCTGCCAGGCCCCCTGGCCGTCTGGCGCCAGATAGTACTCGATCTCCCGCTGCCGGTTGGACACCGGGAAGGCAGGAATGATTACGAAGGTCCAGGGGGCCGCCTGGAGGTGGAGGCGGACGGTTTTACCCTCCGGGCCGGGCGCTGCGTTCTGGTATTGCCAAACGTTTGACAGGCTGGTCTGGAGCATGGCGAGCACCTGGACCGAATCGAGATCGCCGGCGCGGGTATAGGCCCACAAAGGAGAATTACTGCGGGTGACGCGGATGCGGTCGCCGCCGTCGGGATCTGGCTGGCTGGCGGTGTACATCCCATTGAGCAATACCATGAGTCCCACGCGGTCTAGCGGGCGGGCCTTGGTCCGCCGGGCAAAGGCTCCACAATGGTCGAAGTAATCGTAAAGGGGTGGGAAAGCGTTGTCTCGGCCGGGGAGTTGGGCGATCTGGCCCTTGAGCAGATTCAGGCTTTGTCCGGCCTTGTCGATTTCGTCCGGGTCGAGATCGACCTGTTGCGCGCAATACTGTTCGAAACATGCTGTGACCGTAAAGGGCATCGTCCCCCTCCTTGGGATAGACGATCTCTGCGAGACCGTTTACGGGACATGATTGATTGTAGTATAAAATAGAATGGAACTGTTCGGAGGGTATGGGGGAGTTTCTCACCCCGGGCCGAGCAGTTATCGTGGATGGATAAAAGCGTTTCTTCCTTTCGAAGTCCCAAATTCCAACTTTGCGCGCAGGGCGGTACCATTATGCTGATTGCCGTTTCGATCATTGTGGTTGGCTGCCTGCTGGTAGCAGGCGTACTGTTGTGGTGGAGCCCGGGGAAACTGGAGCCCATCGCGGATGAACACGGCAGGCCGTTGGCGGGCAGTGTTTCGGAAAAAACCCGCGTCGAGATTCAGGGCCTGGACCAGGGCATGTTCATCCGGGGTAAAAATGAGGCTCGCCCGGTGCTGCTCTTTCTGCATGGTGGGCCCGGTATGCCAGAGTATTTCCTGTCCCGGCTTTACCCTGACGTTTTTGAAGAAGATTTTACCGTGTGCTGGTGGGAGCAGCGCGGTGCGGGGCTTTCCTACCATCCTGGCCTTGCGCCGCAGACGATCACCGCGGAGCAGTTGATCGCCGACACGTTGGCGGTGACCCAATATTTACGCCAGCGCTTTGGCAAAGACAAGATCTACCTGGCGGCCCATTCCTGGGGGAGTTATATTGGCCTGCAGGCCGCCGCACGTGCCCCGGAACTGTTCCAGGCTTACCTTGGCCTGGCCCAGATCACCTACCAGCTCAAATCTGAAAACCAGGCGTACGCCTACATGTTGGCGCAGTTCAAGTCTATGGGGAACACCAACATGGTGCGCCGGCTGGAGAAAGCGCCGGTGGCCATGACGGCGCCCCTGCCGGAGGCTTACATGGCGCTGCGTGACGAGGCCATGCACACCTTGGGTATCGGCACGACGCGGGAGATGAGATCGGTGGTGCGTGGGATCTTTTTACCATCCTGGCAAAGCAGGGTGTACACCCTGGGCGAGAAGGTCAATTTGTGGCGCGGCAAAGTGTCTTCCCGCAGGCTGTTGTGGAATCCAATGATCACGACAGACCTGGCCCAACAGACGCCGGCGCTCGACCTTCCCGTTTATTTGTGTCACGGCTGGCACGATTACACGGTTTCGTATACGCAGGCGAAAGCCTATTTCGAGAAATTGCAGGCGCCTTTGAAAGGGTTTTACACCTTCGAGCAGTCTGCGCACAGCCCAATGTTCGAGGAACCCGAGAAAATGCGCCGGATCTTACGGGAAGACCTGTTGGCCGGCCAGCACTGCCTGGCTGACGGAAAGTAGATTTTCATAGTATCATCAACGTTGTCTGGCATACTACTTACCGGCGCTGGTCCTCAATACAGAGGGTGGAGCGATGGAGCAGGACGGCGCCGCGACAATCACAGAGTGCATTACAACGAGGAGCATTGAAAATGCAGACATTCGTCCGCAGCCGGTACACCTGGCTGATCTATATCTTTCTGGCTTATTACGGATACTTCCTGAACGTCTACGGCCCCATCACGCCGTATCTCAAAGAAGAACTGTCCATCTCCTATACGGTCAGCAGCCTGCATTTTTCGGCCTTTGCGGCAGGCATTCTGGCGGTCGGCCTGGGCGGATATCTCATCATCGAGCGCATCGGTCGCTGGCGGGCATTGTGGGCCGGCGCGTTCGGCGTCGGCCTGAGCGTTGCCGTCCTGCTGCTGGGGAAAACGCCGGTGATCACCATTGGGGCCTCTTTTGTCATGGGGTTCGTTGGGTCGCTCATCCTGGCCGTGGTGCCTTCGGCCCTGTCGGACGAACATGGCGAGTATCGTTCTGTGGCCCTTTCAGAAGCCAACCTCCTGGCTTCTATCCTGGTCAGCACGGCGCCCTTGCTGGTGGGCTGGTTCGTGGGCTGGATAGGCGACTGGCGGCCGGCGTTGGCCCTCCCGGCCCTGCTGGTGATCCCGTTGTATCTGCTTTTGGGCAAAGTCGAGCCAATTCAATCGCGCGGCCCGGAAAAAGGGAGGGTAGAAACCTCGGGCGCCCTGCCGCCCCAATATTGGATCTATTGGGTGGTGATCATGTTGTCGGTGTCGGTGGAGTTTTGCATGATTTTCTGGAGCGCCGACTACATTGAAATTGCCCTGGGACTGCCCCGCAATGACGCTGTGCAGGCTGTCAGCCTGTTCCTGGTGGCCATGATCGCCGGCCGGTGGGCCGGCAGCCGCCTGGTGGTGCGCATTCCGGCGCGCTGGCTGGTAGGCGTTTCTATCATCATCGCCGCGGCCGGTTTTTTGATGTACTGGCAGCCGCTCAACGTCTACCTGGGACTGGCCGGCCTGTTCATCGCCGGCCTGGGAGTGGCCAGCCTTTACCCGTTGACCCTGTCCCTGGCCATTGCCTCGGCCGGGGAGAAGACCGTACAGGCCGGGGCACGGGCCACGATGGCTTCCGGCGTGGCCATTCTGGCACTGCCCTTGCTGCTGGGCCGCCTGGCGGATGCGATAGGCATCCAGCTGGCGTATGGGATCGTGGCTGTGTTGTTGGTGACGGCTTTTGGAATGCTGCAGCTAACACGCCGCTTCAAGGAGCTCCCGGCGTAATTTTAGACCGTTGAATTCTGTGGATGCAAACCGTTGAGGTGGTCGAAGCGGCAAAGCCGTCTTGGACCACCTCAAACTATTTGTGCTGTGGTTCTATTTACGAACTGCTGGATTTGTTGGGGAGATAGGGCTGGATTGCCCGGGCCAGGTTGCTGGTGGGCATGGTTTGCAGCCAGATCTTGCCCGGGCCGCGCAAGGTGGCCAGGAACAGGCCCTCGCCGCCGAAGAAGATGTTGGAAAAGCCCTTGACCATTTCCACGTCGAAGGACACACTGGGCTCGTACATGGCCACGTGACCGGTATCGACCTTGAGGGCCTGGTTGGGACCCAGGACGTATTCCACGATTTCACCATCCAGGCAGACAAAGGCCACGCCCGGCCCGGTGAGTTTTTGCATGATAAAACCCTCACCGCCGAAGAAGCCGGCGCCCAGCTTGCGGCGGAAGTGGATATCTAATTCCACGGTCTTCTCGGCGCACAGAAAGGCGGTCTTCTGGCAGATCATTTGCTGGCCCTGGGCCAGGTTCAGCGGCACGATCTTGCCGGGAAAGTCAGAGGCGAAGGCGACCGTGCCTTTGCCGTTCAGGCTGGTGTATTCCACCAGGAATAGCGATTCCCCACTGACGGCGCGTTTGAACGCTCCACCCAGCCCGCCGCCCCGGCCGCTGGTCTTCATGTCGATATTGACGGTCATCCAGGCCATGCCGCCGCTTTCCGAGTAGACCGTTTCGCCGGGATCCAGCTCCAGGATAGCGGCCTGCAAAGTAGTGCCGATAATCTTGTATTCCATACCGGTGACGCCTTTGCCCTGAGCGATCACAGGCGCATCGGGTAAGTCCAGGCGCTGGCCGGGGGATGGGGTGGGGGTGGTCATAAACTATCTCCTTTTATTTGAATACGGCCGGCTGCGAGCCGGGTTACAGTCTGACCCTCTTATTAAACTACATCCAGGCAGGTTTTCATAGCCTCTCCGGCGGGTGGAACTGGCGGAGATATGGGATTAGTCGGGCAATACGGGGTGGTGTTCGGGAGTGGGGAGCGGCGCCTGGCCGGCTTGCGTGCGGTGTACCAGATAGCGAAAGACGGTAAAATGTGGGCCTTGTTCGTCTACAAAGATCTCCCCTGGCGGCTGCGGTTAAAATACACCTGGCCGGTGAGAAGCGGGACCACGGATTTGAGTGCAGATGCAAATGGGACGATGTATTTGACGAATAGTTTTCCCTTCCGCCGGTTATTTTTCGATTGAAGTAACAAAGATGGATAGACGACCAGGACGTCCATGTTTACGCAGCGAGGGTCGATGATTGACTTGCCTCAGATGAATTCATCTAATCATAGGCTATAAGGATTACGCTTCTTCCCCTTGGCTATGGTTCACCCCGGATAATTGAATCTTGGGAGTCATTAATAAGATTTGGATCGACATATGATTTTGTTAATTGCTGTTTATCAACGATGGGAGTCATTTTAACAACGACCTTGTGGATTCTTTCTTCTTTCACTTCGCTGCCCAGGGTAACCACTCCCAGGTTAAAACCGCTGTTGATATTACCTTGAACGACAAAGCTTATTTCTAAAGTTATCTCATCGATTGTAAATAGCTTTTGTGGGCTGCGATGGCTTTCATCGATCAAGTCCTTTTTAACCAGTTCGATCAAATTGCTTATCCCAATGGTGTTATTCATGAGGTTCATAGATGCTTCCCCTTTTTTACATCGTTACCCGAAATATAAAGTGACCGGAATTATGCCGTACACAGTTTTTTGATATGCGATTCAATCGTTGAAATTAAAACTGATAGAGGGGTAAAGACCGGCTGCTCCAGATTGGTCGACGGATTGTAATTCTCCGCCACTGCCGATTGCAACGCGCAAGTATCTCCCAGTGTAATAGTAATAAGCTATGTAGGGGGCATCATTTCTATCTAACGCGATGGATGGATAGAAACCTGTATTCAAATAAGAATCGATTGTTTTTACGTACCAACTTTGTCCATTCCAATATGCGTATTTCAAATTATCCTGACCTTCATCAAAATAGGCGATGTGAGGAAAGCCATCTTGATCTATTGCAAGAGAGGTATATTCTCCTACCTGTCCATTCGAATCAATAGTCTCGATAGACCACCCTCGCCGGCCCTGATGGGCTAATTTCAAATCTTGATTTTGAGAGTCGAAGTAGCTGATCCAGATTTCTCCCAGGTCGTTGAACCCTATTGAACTGAACTTTCCAACGTTTCCCTGATCGATAGTTTCAATTTCCCATTGGTGGTCAATTTTCCTGGCATATTGGAGGAGGCCCCTGCGGTAATCGAAGTAGGAGAGGACAGGTGAGCCATTGATCAAAGTTAATGCTGGGGATACATATTCGATACTATTGGGATCTTCGATGGGACCGATTTCATCGACCGTCTCGATGTCCCAGGCATTCTCAACGTAGTGTGCGACCCTGATATCACCGTTGGTACCACCTACATAAGCGATGAAAGGGGAACCGTTCCCATCTAAGGCGAGGGAAGTAAATGACGCGGAAACATCCCTATCTACAGTTTCGATTATCCAATCCTCTCTATTTTGGGTTGCGTATTTTAAACTGCTTTGGGTATTATCGAAATAACTGATATGGGGATTGTTTTGTCGATCGAAAGCTAACGAACTAAATTTTCCGACATCAGAGCTATTGTCAACGATGTCACTCTCCCATCTACCATTGATGGAACACGAATATTTTAAGCTCTGGTTTCTAGAGTCATAGTAACTGATACAGGCTGAACCGGGTTGTGGCGTAAGGGCTGGAGTGGAAGTTCGAGTTGGTCGAGAGGTCGCAGTGACTGTACTGGTTTTCGAGGGAATTGGCGATGGAGATTGGGTTGCTGGGGGCGGTTCTGTGGGCTGCAGGGTTGGTAAGGTAAGTTCTACATCTTGGGCAGGATTCGAAGGAAGCAATGAGCAACCACCGATTATTGCCGCAATTAATATCAAATAGAAAAAAGCGGAAATGCTAAAGTGTGTCTGTGGATTCATGGCTGATGGGTGCCAATTGAAAGCCATTATAACCATTGCAATTATTACAGACAATTGCTTTTCTACCCAGGTGAGGATTAAATCGCGCCGCCCGACAATGTGGATCTGGGCAAATCGGCCTTCCACAGTTATGGCAGACGGCTTGTAATTCATGAATAATCCCACATGAAGAGCAAGTTGCCCACAATCCTTTTTCAAGCGTAGGCAGTATGTATGTTAATGTTGGCTCCTCCCGATCGGGTAACTGGTTATAACTGATTGGTTTAGCCTGCGGTTGGCTTATATTTCGAACTATATCAGTGATTATTTTTTGTATTCTTCGAAAACCACGGAGAAAGACGGATTGAATATTTTTGTCCATGTTGCTTTCATCCTTGCGATAGAATATTCTTTGCGGTGTATTCAATGGTGTCGATGGTCTTTTGAAAAACTTTGTTACTGTTATCGTCATAGGTCTCTGCTTTTACAGAAATTTCTACGTGGGTGTGGCAATTGACGTCTTCTATACTTCCGCCATATATTGCGATATGGAAATCAGTTGGAGTGACGTCTTCGAAGGACCTGCCTGTGATATCCCAATACCACATATTCTCTGCACCGGGGTTTTCGGTTACACGCTTTGGGTCCTGAATCATGCTGCGTAAATAGGTGTAAGAATCTCCTACGGTTTGAGGCGACTTATAAAGCTCTGTTAAAAAACGCATTACTTTTTCTGGAGTTGGGATTCCCTGGACAGCAAAATCCTCTTTCCCAGGATCGGGTAACTTGTTGAGGTAAACTGCATGTTGTGAAACCGGCAACTGGTTCAATGCTACATCGAAATCGATATCAAGCGTTGTTACTCCATTTGATTCGATTTCTTTCCCTAACGTTCCCCTTTTTAATACCGGGAATCCCAGTGAGGAGATGTAGCGTACTCGTCTAATTCCAGACATCAATGCCGGTACCTGAATTTGTATATTGCCAGATAGCCGGGCTTTGGGATGGATTGGGACTGTAAAAAGGATCTCGGGCGTTTGAAAGACGATGAGTTGGTCTGTGGCAGGCGCCCATAGCTGATGCCATTCCACCTGGAATGTCTCGTGATTATTGATGTCTCTAACCAACCCATTCGTTTGTGGCTGCCCCAACAATTCAATATCCCCGCGGACGGTTATCTTTTGAAATGAGATTATCTGATTCTTCATTAACTTAATAGGTTGATTATTCTTGGGTGGACGTATTTTTTCCAGATAGGGAAAAAATTGGGGATTAATTTGAATTTCTAGCGATACTTTGCGAGAATTCCCCGATTGGTTTAGTAAGGGAATTACGCGCACGGGGACGTCTTGCCATTTTTCATGTAATTCTGGGAAATCTAATGACACCGGATATTCTATTGGGTCCGTAGCAAGTGAGCTGGCTAATCCTTTGCTTTTGTTTAAATAATTGTGTTGGTTTACCTTTCCCTTCATATGGATCAGTGATGGGAATTGTTTGTCGGATGCTGACTGGTTGAATATCACTCGATTCACCGGTTTCTCAATATCAAGATAGCCGGCTGAATAACGAATATTGTGATCGGACGGTAAGTTATTGTATTTGCTTCGATATTGTTCAATGCGTTGCAAATCTTGTGAGGTAAACTGTAAACCAGGTATGATTTTTCCGGATACCGGTTGGCGTAAACTTGCAGAAGCATTGCGATTGAAATCAATACGGAAAGTTCCGTAAAGAGTTTCGATCAAGTCTATTTTGTTTGTAATTGGTCCCAGGTAAACAGGTCTTGCTGCTTCACCTTCACTGTCGGTTCTTTTTCGCTCTTGTATCAAGCGATATCCTAGAATGATAGCTGCAATTCCTACCACAGAAAGAATTATCCATTGGAACACAGGAAGTAAGCCTTGAGCGACTGCTGGCCGGTAACACAACCCGGCTTTTACACCGGCATAGATTTCGGGATCTCGAATAGATTCGGATATGGACGGTTGCCCTGACTGATATGATGGGGGAAGGTTGGACAGACACACTCCCATCTGATCCGCGGAGAGGAAAAATAATAGGATGCCAATTAATGCAACGATCACCCCCGGTATGATTAAAATCCTTTTGTAATTCAGGTTGCTATGATAACACTTCTCACAATGAGCACCGTAACTGGATCGAAATGGCCAGCTCCCATAATTGATCCCATCCAACTCTCGATTCTCTGTGAACCAAGAATGGGCTTGTCGGTTCTGGCTATGTTTTGCACACATTGGTTTTCCGCAATGGTGGCAGTAGCTGGTTATTTCGTGTGAACCGCAATGGTAACAGCGTTTTAAAGGGATCTGTTTAACCAGATTGAGCTCCATCTCACCCCCTATTTTAAATCAACCACATTGGCAAAACGTTTTGTGAGTATGATTTGTAACTTATCCAGATCTTTATCTAACATATCCCCCATATTGCTCATTTTCCCGCGGATTTGTATGACCAGGTCACTTGAATCAATACCTGTGGAAAGACGGAGCCCTTTGATAGAATGTACTCGACGTGTATGGCTGCGGTTGGCTCGTTCAAGAATAATATCTAATATAATTTCTGTTTCCGAGTCGTTGTTTTCGAGTAGGACATATTTTTTACCCTGTAAGAGAAATTGTTGAATACTGTTATCTTCCTCTTTTCCTCTTTGCTCCTTATAGTTACTAGAAGATTGATTTTCGAGATGGTTGTAGCGATAGCCGATATCATCCAACCCGGCAATCACATCTGCAACTCGCACTTCATTTAATCTCACTCCCGGAAAGTTCCAATACCGGTAAGTAATGATCTCTCGATTCGTGAAAAGTTCATTGATCGCCGAAATAAAATGGGCGGTGATCTCGGTCTTTTTTGCAGGACCTGTAGGGGAATCCCTATGCACGATTCCATCCGGGTAGATCCATTTTACTTCCCTGCCACTTAGCAGAATATCTTTAATTGATATTTTTAAATCTCCCCTTAGAAATAGTTCTGTTTGTTCTGAGGTTGGTTCGTCGTTGGACGGCTGGCTTGTTGTTACGTCATTTCCTTTTTCTGTAGAGCGGATAAACAAACCTGGCAGAGCCATTACCATAACCAGATGACATTCATAACGAGAAAAGGGAGAACCTAAAGAGTCCTTATCCATGATCAGCTTCGAGTGGATATGGTTTATTGTGACTGTGCCCAGGACGGGATTGTAAAACCAATCCAACTCATTGGTATCGGGGCCATACCATATTGCTTGCCATTTCGTAGCTATCGTGGGCCATTTGAATTCTAGTGTCTCCAATTCGATATGGTCTACTTTTTGGATTTCGATAATCGATGGAATAGATAATTGGACTGTAAAATCGACTACTACCTTTCCGACCAAGTGGTTCTCAGGAAAACGGAATTTAATCATGTCACCTGGTTGTAACTCTGATTTCACCGGTAGATCGTCGAGGATTTTTATTTTTATGGAAATAGGGAAGAATTGAGGGTCTAGTGGAATGTAAGTGTGCTTGATTATCGCCCGAAATTGGTCGCGCCCCCATTGATCTGCATTAATTTCCTGATTGGAGAGTGGAATTTTGACCGGAAGAATTTCTGGCAAGGCGGGACGCTGCCAATTCGAATTCCAGCCGACGGGAGAGCCAATGGCCAACCATCCAATCAAACCTTGGGCATCTGGCTCTTGCGCTTCGGGGATCTTTAGAAGTTTCTCGATAGCTGCTTTATTCAAGCTGCGATTCCCGTCATACGGTACCTCGATAACGGCTTCTCCTTGCGCACCGGTAAAAGTCTTTTGCTCATTTGCCGAAATTTCAATGTCGTAGTCGTATTTTTCGGTCACTACAATGCTCTCTGGCAAGGCATCCACGTAAACTTGCGATGGCGTAATCGGTTTTTCCATACCATTTTTCCTTTCAAATAATTAGGGGAGCCTTAGCCTCGGGTTACTTAAAATTCGAATAGATTGCCGTCTTTCGAGCGCATGAACAAAGCAGGGGTCGTCCAGGAAATACTATTGGGAAAAGCCCCTTTTAGTTGTAGCCTGGTGGTGGTAAGCGCTGCATCAATCGGGAGCCCGTCTGTAATTGCAGCATAAAAGGTCCGTGCTAGCTCTATGGCTTCGCTGTCCGTAATCTTGGATTGCATCCCGATTACGGCTGGAATTTTGACCTGGAGTAAAGTGTAGGCAATGTTGGATATGGGATGATTGGCAACCGTCTTAGCGCTTGAGCAGGAATTCAAAAAGACGAAACGGCATGAGCGATTTGCTCTCAATGCGGCTGCAAAATCCGCGGCTTTGATTTTGTCACTTTCACCATTAGGCTTTGCAAAGCATAGGACACCGCCTTGATTCTGATCTACCTCACTATGCCCGATGAAATGTAGCATATTCCAGTCCCCGCTGTAAGCCTCACGCCGAAACTGTTCAAATGTTTGTACATCTGACCATTCCATGATCAAATCGCCATTATCGGACAAGGATTTGACCGCTTCATCGATTAACTGTTTTTCCTTGTTAAGATCTAATCTAAGCAAATCTTTGGGGCTGATAGCAATTCCTAGAATCTTTAACGGCTTTGTAGTGTGGACAGGCCGTCCCATTTGAAGCGTATCAAGATAATGCGTTACCGGTGTGTCTATCTGGAGACACATAAATTCGTTCACATGTGAGTCGTACAACAGCTCCCAGCGTATTCGGTACAGTTCGGGGGCATCGATGTGCAATCTAAGGCGTATACCCATATTTTGAGCGTCTGCTTTATCACTGATACGTGTATATAGAGCATACTGATCTCGATTAAAGACTAAATCATATAGATCTTTACCATAAGATGTGTGATCAATATACTGAAAATTCTCGACTGCTAATAAATTAGCCAGATTTCTGTGGTCGAATATACAGAATGCTTCACCTAATCCACTGTCACTAAACATTTTGGTCCGATAGGTGTTGTTCTCGAATCGGGAAACCTGTAAATGACAGTCAAGGTAATCCAAAGCCTTTAACAACTTGTTCTTGTTGATCCATTGGACGGCTTGCGGGCCGCGATCCTGGATTTGCACCATGATAGAAGAATTGGGAAAAGTTTTGAAGATTCCCTTTTGCATACCTTTGATGCTTTCAAGTTGAATCGTGCATTGCCCAGGCTGGATTCCTTGGATAAGGATTTCTTGAGAGCTTTTACCGTTTGCGGGGACATCTGGGAATTCGATTCGAGCCGTTCTTAAAATAATGTTTGGGCTTGCCGCGGTTAAACTGACGCGTAGATTCATCACGCGGCTTGGCATCGGATTATGCACAAATAATTTGCAGCTCGTGCGTTTCCTCTGCAATACTTCTGTTGGTGATACAGTGAATTGCAGGCTTTCCATATAGCACGCTTATTGAAAGATCTTTACTAGAGCAAGGCTTTGATCGGACGAATCATACTTGTAAACGTACATGGCAGTTGGCGTGCGACTATGACCACTTAACTGCTGGTTTTGGTCTTCAAGTCCAGGTAAACTGTTATTTGTAAGCTGGCTGGCTACAATTTGGCGTAAGGTCCAGTCTTTACTGGCCTGTTGGTTTGCCAGGGCATTCGTGATAAACCATACAGCCTGCGTCGTTTCAAATGCATATGGCGAATCCATGTTTGTGTCTAGAACAGTTTTGTAAATAGGGTCAAGCATGTCGTCTGGAATGGCCTGAAGATAAAGGATTGGGCTGACGAAATAAACCGCATTTTCCCCTTTATAGTTTGAAGTGAATTCTGTGTCGTACAATGTGTCCGGACCAAGTATGGGTATATTTAGCTTGTTTTTTCCCATTTCTTCCAGCAGTGCGATAGCCTTCTGGGGCCCTCCAAAATAGATCACCATATCGAGATCCTGGTCTTTCATTCGCTCAACTATTATTTGTGCAGATTCTTTACTAAAGTCTCCTGTTCCTTTGACTGTAAAAGGCCCTAATTCCGGATTGAATCTATCAAGTAAACGTGCGACGTAAAAAGTGGGTTCACCGACTACGAAAATTACCTTGTCTTTTCTGGATTCAAGAAAAGAAGCCATCGCCGGTCCTTCGTAGTCATCCGTTTTAAGTAGCCTGTAAACGTTAGGGAAGTCATTGAGGTCAATTGGAGCCGTACTGGCAGGGATAAGGATGGGGATTTTTTTGTCTTTAACGGTCTCGGCTACGGCCTGTACCTGGCGGGCATTTAAAGGCCCCACAATAGCGACGACATTTGGGTTTTGGGCGATCCAAAAAGCTGCTGTGGCTGCACTGCCCGGTGTAGTTCCACTGTTATAGGCACGAATGACGATTTTCTTTCCCTCGAATTCATTCGAATTGGAAAGGCGATTGGCTAAGGCTATGCTGGCTACTTCGACAATACCCTGTCCATATTCTCCCTTTGCTAAGGGGGCGAGAACAGCGATTTCGGCCCGGTCAGTCTGTTGTTGAATGTTCATGAACCCATCTTTGGCCGCTCCCAATAACCCAATCAAGGCAAGGCTGAATATAAAAACCAGGGAAAAGATGGTTAATGATTTCTTCTCTTTAGGAGAAATTAAGATATGGCTTGACATTCCATTCCTCCCCAAAATGTGAATGCAAAGACTTATCTGTATGATGATTGTAGGCTGGGTTGTAAAGGGGGATTTCTTTGTATATTAAATTATAGATGATAGGACATGCGTTAAAACTAAAGCCCCCTGCCTCTTTTCAAATTAGAAATATTATGAGGTGGTTTGATTATACAATAATGCAACTCACTTGCCAATAAACAAATACGATTAATACAAGGGCATTTGCAAAGCCGGCGAGTGGCTCTGTGCCCGCCCCACGATTTCACAGTAACCCTTCGTCAGGGGCTAAAGAATTTCGGAAGGGGTTGGACTGGACTTATAGCTATAGCCAGCCCAACATCCCCAACCCATTTGATCAAGCAACTTCGCGAAGAGTCTTGACGATTGTTTGGGCATTCCAAGATGAGCCAGGCCTCGCGAACTATTCACCGGCCTGGGTTAGAAGAAGATATTTCGATGAAGCGCATCGAAACCATCCAACTCTCCCAAGCTGACTGGACGGTTTCGATGCGTTTACTCTGATCTTTATAGCTCCAGCGTCTCGGCCACCCAGTGGGCGATGGCAGGGAGGTCTACCTGTGTGGGGTCGGTGGTATCGACGCTCAATACCGGGCCAATGGACATGGGGGCGGCGCGCAGCGCGACCTGGCGCAGCTCGCTGACGTATTCCACGCCGGGATGCCCGGGATGGCGCAGCCCGACCCGGTCGGTATAGCGTTGGGCCAGCACGTCGGGCGTAGCGTAGCACCACACTTCGGCGTAGCGGGTAACTCCGGCCTGGGCGAGCGATTGGATGATAGGGTCGAAGGGGGGGAACTTGAACCAGGCCTCGACGATGGTGGTGGACTGCCGGGGGGTGTCGAGCAGCAGCGACCAGATGATGGCCATGCTGGCCCGCCCCAGGGTGCGGTTGTACTCCCGGTCCCCAATGCCCAGGGTGTCGAACAGGGCGACTTTAATACGATCTAAGGAGATCAGAGGAATGTGGAGCGTTTCGACCAGGCTTTCGGCAATGGTAGTCTTCCCCGAGGCGGGGGTGCCGTTGACCAGGAGGACTTTGCGGGATGCGGGGGACAGAGGATTAGGATCTTGAGACATGCAGAATTCCTTGGAAAGATGTTGGCGTTGACTGGCTCCTAGTTTGCCCGAATACGCCGGTTTTGTCCAGAGGGAGAAGGTTATGATAGAATCGCAAGCGTCTTATTCTCATTGTGGGACGGTTAAAAAGGAGAATATCCGCCATGGACAAGCAATCTGTCCTTGCACGCCTCCTGGCTGCCCTGTCTGTACTGGCCGTGGTTGCGGCGGTGTATTGGTTTGGGGTGCGTTCCTATCAGCTGCAATGGGGCGCTACGGCCGAGGAGATCCAACGGCCGATGCCGGGCGACGAGCTGGATCCTGACCCCGCTTTCCTATCTACCCGGGCCATCACCATCAACGCAGCGCCACAGGCGATCTGGCCCTGGCTGCTGCAGATGGGCTATGGCCGGGCCGGTTTCTACGGTTACGACATCCTGGAAAACGTGGGCAGTCCGCGCGGCATGGCCAGCGCCGATCGTATTTTGAGCGAATTCCAGGGTTTTGTGGTGGGCGACGTGGTGCCGATCAGCAGCGTGGCGCAGGAAGTGTTTTATGCCATCCAGCCGGACGAGTATCTGATTTGGGCCGGCGAGAGTGGGGAACATCCCGGCGGTTTTACCTGGGCGCTGTATCCGCTCGACGCCCAGCACACCCGCCTGGTTGTTCGCATCCGCTGGAGCCATCATGGCCTGTCCCAACCCGGCTTGTTGTCCCTGGATCTGTTTACCGAGCTGACCGATCACATCGCCGTGCGCAAGATCTTGCAGGGCATCCAGGGCCGGGTAGAGGGGCACATCGAACCGGCGTGGGTCGCCAACGCCGAGTTCAGCGTGTTCGTCCTGGCCGCTATGGTGTTCCTGGCGGCCCTCATCTTGTTGTTGCTGCGCCCATTCACCTGGCCTGGCTGGCTGGCGGCGCTGGCGGCCGGATTGGGCTGGCTGGCTACCTGGTACGCACCGCTGCCCTGGTGGGCCGGCGGGCTTTTAGAGCTGCTTTTACTGGCAGGTTTGTTCGGGTTCGGATTTAAAATTGTGAAACTAGGCCGTGGCAAAGCGACCGGGTAGAAGGCGCTCCGTTCAGGCGGGATGCCGGTCGCCGGTGGCGAGCTGCTGGATTTCAACGGCCCAGGCGGCGGCGCGCTCCAGTTCCCCCTCCTTCAAAGGCCCTTCCGAAGCCTGGATGAAGAATCCCTCGGCGGGGGTGACGACCTCGCCGCCTTTCTTTTTGAGCTGCTCGGCAATGGGCTCGGCCGCGTAACCGAACAATTTGACCATCCCGGTCAGCAGGCGCGAATTGACTTCTTCAACGTCAGCGCGCGTGTCGAAGGCGGCTACTTTGACTCCCTTGAGCGCCCCGGCGGACAGGTCCTTGAGGTATTTCCGCATGGCATCGGTGGCTCTGAAGGCCCGGGTCGGCGAGCCGGCGATAAGCAGGTCTACCTCGGCCAACTGTTCAGGCTTGACCTGGGTGATGCGCAGCACTTCGCAGCTCGTAGCGGCATCGAAGGCCTCGCCGATGGCCCGGGCAACCTGTTCGGTGTTGCCGAAGAAGGTATCGTAGATCACCAGTACTTTCATCTTGCAGTCCCTCCCATTTTGAAAACAAACATCCCCCACCCATAGACTCTTGTGCCCAGCCCGGGCTGATGTGTGTTGTGAGCGGGTAGCCGTGCGGGCGGACCAGGAGCCTTTTAAATTATAAGGGGGCCTGGAGTGGGAAACAAGATCGTATTTTGGGATGGTCTTACAGGCGTACCTCTACAAGGTGAAATACAACAAGCGCTGGGCGCGTTGGGCCACCTGGATGGAAGCGGTCAGGCGGAACATCAAGCGGTAAAACCAGCTCAGGCGGGGAATGTCGGGGGACTGAGCGAAAAACCACTCTTCTTGCAAGTGAATGCCCTCGGCCCAATCCTCGATTGCATGCGGATCGTCAATGCCCCAATGTACACTGGCGCCGGTCTTCTGCATGGAAGGGTGGGCCTGGATGCGCTCGGCGGTCAGCTGGCTGAAGGCGTCGAAGGCCAGGTGGCAGCCGGGAAAACGCGCGTGCAGGCGCAGGATCAAGGCGCGCACTTCTTCCTCGTGCAGGTACATCAACAAGCCCTCGGCGATGACCAGTACCGGGCGACCCTGGTCGTCAACCTGGTCTATCCAATCCAGGTCGGCGGCGGAGGACGCCACCAGCCGGTAGGACTCCGTTTCGGGGTAAAACTTGCGCCGCAGGGCGATCACGTCGGGTAGATCCAGGTCGATCCACAAGGCCCTCGCGTGCATCACGCGCAGACAGCGACTGTCCAGCCCGCAGCCCAGGTGTAATACCACTGCCTCCGGGTGGGCCGCCAGGAATGCGGTCGCGTAGGCGTCCAGCTGTTTGGCGCGCATGCGCAGCGTTACGGCCGTCTTTTCGGGGACGTTGAGGCGTTGGAAATCGTACTGCACCTGTGCCAGGATCTGGCGCGCTTTTTCGTCTTCCAGGATGGGGTTGCGCTGCGCTTTGGCATACAGCGGGATCAGTAAGGTTTCTTGTTCTTTGGTCAGGGTGATCTTTTCTTTGGTTTCCATGGGAATGGCGTCCTACAATTACGGATCGGAAAAAGGGTGAGAAGAATTATGCAGACGTATTCGCTGCGGCGCTCTCTTCGAAATGGGCGCGCATGGCTTCGGCCATGCTGCGCAAGACGGCCCGCCCGGCTTCCTGGTCGCCGCCGCCGGGTGGGGTGAGGGTGCGTTCTACCAGGTCAGCTACCAGGGGCAGGAGGGCGTCGAAGGGGGGCGCCTCGCCCTGGCCGGGATCGTTTTGCAGGGTCAACACGCCGGTCGCCAGGGCATTCATCAGGTGGGCAAACAGGTCCGGGTCCACGTCTTCGCGTACCGCGTGTACGGCCTGCAGGGCGCGGATCGTATCCGGCCACAGCGCCCGCGATTGCACCGGGGTAAACAGGTTGCCGGGTTTGCGCAGGTAGCTGCCAAACATACGCCGGTCCTGGGTCATCATGGCCGCCATGAAAGCCGAAGCGTGCACGGCGCGCAATGCACTGCGGAAGAGGCCAGCCAGCGTGCCGCCGTCCGGGCTATACTGCATGTCTTCCAGCCAGGCCTGCATGTAGCGCCGGGTCTCGTTAAACAGCAACGTCTCGAAAAGCTGGTCCTTGCTGTCGAAATGCAGATAGACGATGGCGCGCGTGACCCCGGCCTCGGCGGCGATGTCACTCATCGAGGTTTTGTCGTAGCCATAGCGGACGATCAGGCCGGCGGCCGCGTCCAGGATACGCTGCCGGCGTTCTGCGATGTTGGTATTGGCTGTGTTTTTCTTCATCATGATATACAAATATACAAGATATGTATTTATGTATATTATATCCGGAGTGCGGAAAAAAGCAAGATGATTGAACCGGCGGGGATGCCGGCCGGAATGCTCCGGCCGCTAAAGGCGCCTTGCAGATGGCCTTGCCTGGTTACCCGGTATCCCAGCCGGGACGATGTGAACCCGCCATCTGCTGAGGGATGTGGCGCATACCTGGTGGGAGGCCTGTAATTGGCCTGGTTTTTACCCGGTGGATGTTAAACGGTGCGGGGCGCAAGAGAGTGGTTCTCTTGCGCCCCGCACATATTGGCGGCCTGTATTTAGGCTGCCACGACTTGCTCGAACTGGCTGTTGTACAGTTCGGCGTAGAAACCGCCCTGGTCTAACAGCTCCTGGTGTTTGCCTTGTTCGACGATGTTGCCGTCGCGCATCACCAGAATCAAGTCGGCATCGCGGATGGTCGACAGACGGTGAGCGATGACGAAGCTGGTACGCCCTTGCATGAGGTTGTCCATGGCTTTCTGGATCAGCACTTCGGTACGGGTATCGACCGAACTGGTGGCCTCGTCCAGGATGAGGATCTTGGGGTCGGCCAGCACTGCCCGGGCGATGGTCAGGAGCTGCTTTTGCCCTTGCGAGACGTTGCTGGCCTCTTCGTTGAGCACCATGTTGTAACCTTCCGGCAAGGTGTGGACGAAGTGATCCACGTGAGCGGCTTTTGCGGCGGCGATGACTTCAGCGTCGCTGGCTTCCGGACGGCCATAGCGGACGTTCTCCATGATGGTGCCGTTGTACAACCAGGTGTCTTGCAGCACCATGCCGAACAGCTTGCGCAGGTCGTGCCGGGTGAAGTCGCGGATCTCGTGGCCGTCGATCCGGATGGACCCATGGTTGACGTCGTAGAAACGCATGAGCAGTTTGACCATGGTGGTCTTGCCGGCGCCGGTGGGGCCCACAATGGCGACTTTCTGTCCGGGGCGAATGGTGGCCGAGAAGTCCTGGATGATGATTTTCTCGGGATCGTATCCGAACTGCACGTGCTGGAACTCGACCTTGCCTTCCACGGTGGAGATTTGCAGAGGATTGGCCGTCTCGGCCACTTCTTCGTCCTCATTGAGGAATTCGAAGACCCGTTCGGCCGCCGCAGCGGTTTGCTGCAGGATGTTGGAGATGTTGGCCAGCTGGGCCAGCGGCTGGTTGAAGGAGCGCACGTACTGGATGAAGGCCTGGATGTCGCCGACGGTGATGGCGTTGCGCACGGCCAGCCAACCACCCAGGATACAGATGGCCACGTAGCCCAGGTTGCCGATGAAATTCATGATCGGCATCATCATGCTGGATAGGAACTGGGATTTCCAGGCCGAGTGGTACAGGGTGTCATTGTAGACGTTGAACTGCTCCACACTCTTGGCCTCGCCATTGAAGGCTTTCATCACCACGTGCCCGCCGTACATCTCCTCGACGTGCCCGTTGACGTGTCCCAGGTAGTCCTGCTGTTCTTTGAAATAACGCTGCGATTGGCGAACGACCACGCTGACCAGGGCCAGCGAGAGCGGCACGATGAGCAGCGTCACCAGGGCCATGGTCCAGCTGATGGAGAACATCATGACCAATACACCGATCACGGTGGTCACCGAGGTGATGATCTGGGTCAAGCTCTGGTTGAGCGTCTGGCTGACGGTGTCCACGTCGTTGGTGACGCGTGAAAGCACCTCGCCGTGGTTGGTGCCGTCGAAGTATTTCAACGGCATGCGATCGATCTTTTCGGCGATGTCCTTGCGGAACTGGTAAGTGACCTGCATCGACACGCCGGACATGATCCAGCCCTGGATGAAGCTGAACAAGGAGGCCACCAGGTACAGGCCGATCAGGACGAGGATAATGTTGCCGATGTAGGCGAAATCAATGCCTTCGCCGGTACCGGCGATCTGGGCCATGACCCCTTCGAACAGGCGGGTAGTGGCCTGCCCCAGGATCTTCGGCCCCAGGATGGTGAAGATGGTGGATGCGATGGCGAACAACATGACGATCAAGATCGATGCCCGGTGGACACGCAGGTACTCGAGCAGTTTGATCATGGTGCCTTTAAAGTCGCGGGCTTTTTCTCCGCCCATCATCACACCGCGGTGGCCGCCAAAACCACCCATCGGCCCACGCCGGGGTTCTTGGGGTCTGCTTTGCTGTGCGTTCATGCCAATTCCTCCATACTCAGCTGCGACAAGGCGATCTCACGATAAGTGTCACAGCTTTCCATTAATTCGCGATGGGTGCCCTTCCCCACGACCTTGCCTTCGTCCAGCACGATGATCTGCTCAGCGTTCTTGATGGTCGAGATACGTTGGGTGACGACGATCAGCGTGCTGGAAATGGTCCTTTCCCGCAGCGCCCGGCGCAGGGCCGAGTCTGTCTTGAAGTCCAGCGCAGAAAAGCTGTCGTCGAAGATGTACACCGGCGCTCTTTTGACCAGGGCGCGGGCGATGGATAGGCGTTGTTTCTGCCCGCCGGAGACATTGGAGCCACCTTGTGCAATGGGACCGTCCATGCCTTCCTGGCGGGTGTTGATGAATTCGGCTGCCTGGGCGATTTCGACTGCTTCTTGCAGCACTTCCTGGCTGGCGTCTTCATCGGCGTAGCGCAGGTTGCTTTCGATGGTGCCGGAGAACAACGAGCTCTTTTGCGGAATGTAACCGATCTTGTCGCGCAGCTCGTGCTGCGACACCTGGCGGATGTCGGTGCCGTCCAGCAGGATGGCGCCTTCACTCACGTCGTAGAAACGCGGTACCAGGTTGATGACCGTAGATTTACCCGAGCCGGTGGAACCGATAATAGCGGTCGTTTGCCCGGGCTGGGCGGTGAAGCTGACGTCGTGCAGTACGTCTTCATCTGCGCCCGGGTAACGGAAACATACGTCGCGGAATTCGACCGTTCCCTTGAAGGGCAGGGGAAAATGTTTTGGTTCCTGGGGGTCATTGATACTCGTCTTGGTATCCAGCACTTCGGCGATACGGTTGGCCGAGACCGAGGCGCGGGGGATGATGATGAACATGAACGAAAGCATCAAGAAGGAGAAGACGATCTGCATGCTGTATTGCAGGAAGGCCATCATATCGCCGACTTGCATGTTTGCGGCGGCCACCTGGTGTGACCCAACCCAGATGATCAACAAAGAGAGGCCATTCATGATCAGCATCATGGCAGGCATCATGACCACCATGACCCGGTTGACAAACAGGTTGGTGTCGGTCAGGTCCTGGTTGGCCGCGTCGAAGCGTTTCTGCTCGAAAGGCTGCATGTTGAAGGCCCGGATGACCATCATACCGGAGAGTTGTTCGCGGGTCACCAGGTTGAGCCGGTCGACCAGGTTCTGAATGACCCTGAATTTCGGCAGCGAGATGGAGAAGATAACCACCACCAGGCTGAGCAGGATCGCCACGGCTACAGCAATGATCCACCACATGGAGGAGTCTTTATCGATAGCGCGGATGATGCCGCCTACGCCCATGATGGGGGCGTAGAAGACCATGCGGATGATCATCATCACCACCAGCTGGATCTGGGTGATGTCGTTGGTCGTGCGGGTGATCAACGAGGCCGTCGAGAATTGGTCCATCTCTGCCCCGGAAAAGCTCTCGACCTTCTGGAAGACGTCTTTACGCAGGTCGCGCGACATACCGGCTGCCGTACGAGCCGACAACAAGCCGACCGTCACGGTACACACGGCGCCCAGCAAGGCAATCAACAGCATCACGCCGCCGGTACTGACGATGTAATTGTTTTGCAGCTGGCTGGCGTCCATCCCCAGGGCGGTATACTCGTCTTTGACCGCGCTGGCGGCGGACTGAACGATGGTGCTGTCGTCCATGGTAGCGAACTGCTGGTCGATGCGACTGAGCATCTGGGTGCGTTGTTCCGCGGGAAGATTGCCCAGCAGCGTGAAGACGTCTGTGCCCGCCGGCAGGCGGGATAGATCGAAGCCGAACTGGCTGGCGGCGGCTGCCGCTTGAGCCGGGTCGGCGGCCAGTTTTTGGATGGCGTTGACTGCCAACAGCGCTTTGCCCATCACCGGGTTCAGGCGTTCGATTTCTGCCGGATCGGTGGTGGTCAAAACGTAGATGGCTTCATTGGCCAGGGCGGGATATTTCTCGACGTACTGTTCGTAATCGGGTGAGCTCTGGTCGACCAGCCTGTACTGGCTGAGTACTTCACTCTGGTCTTCCTGGCTCATAAACAGGCTGATGCGCTCCATCTGGCTCTGGCGGATCGCATCGGGCACCGCGTTTTCCACGCCGCCCTGTTGGATGCCGTTATTGACGATTTTCGATAAATAATCAGGCAGGGCCAGGTCGCAGTTGGCCTGGACGAACAACAGGAGAATGGCGAGTAAGATCAGCGGAATGTATGGTTTTGTGTATTTGATCAAACGCAGCATTGTTAATTTGCTCCTCAGAGGCGAATAACCCTCATTCGCTTTGGTATATTAATTGTCATGGTTACCCATAAACCGGTAATGCGGGGTTGCGGTCCTTACGCTGGCAGGCGTCTCAGTCGCAAATCATACGACGCATGTGTAAACTGAATTTAAACGAGCAGGGTCCTGGCCCAGGTAGTACGACCTGGCAACCGAAACCGGGCCACCGGTTCACCGGCGGCCAGAAGGAACTTTGGGGGACGCTTCATTTCGCTGGGGATTCTGGCTCTGGTGCGTGTTCCAACTGCCGGGCTCGTTCGATCAGGAGCCGCAATGCCGCGTCAGCCTGTTCCTGTTCGGCGGGCGTCATGACCCTGGCCAGGTCGTCCCACCAGACCTCGCGAGCGCGCAGGCCTTCCAGGAGGGTGCGCTTGCCCTTGGGCGTCAGCGTGATCAGCTTGAGGCGGCGGTCATTGGGGTCTTCTGTGCGTTCGAGGAGCCCTTGTCTGACCAGGCGGTCCAGCAGCTGGCTGGCTGCGGCGCTGGTCATGCCCAGTTCGTCGCCGAGGTTGGCAATACCATGATAGCCTTTGTAATGGATACGGGATAAGGCGTGAATCTGGACTACCGATAAACCGTTGTCTTTGGCAAACAGGATCAAGCCGCGCATGGAGCGGCGCATGAAGATGGCGATCCATTCTTGCAATGAAGTCATAAAAGCATCAGAGCGAGGCATTATTTGATAAGCGTCCTAAATAGTTAAGTGTTCTTGAATATATAGCCAGCTTAATGATCTGTCAAGGGTGAAATCCCCCTATTTATGTAAGAGTTGTGTTAACAGATTCGCCCCGGGAGGGAGCCTGACGGCCCCGCCTCCAGGGACAATGGAATCCATGACTTCCCTTTATTCACACCTGCCCAATCCACGGACGCATTTTTACCCGGATGGGTGGGCCAAATATCCGGTTTTGTCAATGGGTATTGAATGATCCGCCCGGCAACGGAGTGTCAATGGTTACGGGGGAGAATAGGGATATAACGGGGCTATTATGTTTTCAGTGTCCGAAAACGTCCTGCCATCGGGAATCTGGACGGTGACTTCGATCTTGCCGTAGGGGGCATAGCGGTTGGGGTCGACGGCGATCTGGTCGTAAGGGATGCGGACGTATTGATCCAGAAGTTCTCCCAGGCGCATGGAATGGTCGACACTGAGATTGCCCTCATAGACCTGGGTTGGCTGGACGCCCTC
>JAAZNB010000142.1 GCA_012798515.1 Chloroflexota bacterium | reverse complement strand
TTTTGTGCCGCCAGATACAGCCATCTCGCAGAAAAATCTTTTCTCCCCCTCTGCGCGGCGCTTTTGGCCGCGGAGAGGGGGCCGGGGGGAGTGGCAAAAGTCCGCAAATGCATCTGGCAATTTAGATGCGTTTACCCTGGTCTCATGCGGATGAAGAATGGCCCGGGGCCCTGACCGCCCCGCGCCGGGAGCCTGGTCTTCACAAGAGCCCCTTCACCTGATTGGAAACGCCAGGCGTCTGACGGGCGGTGAAAAAGCACTCTATCCTGACCAACCCGACGGGGCCGGCCTGAAATGGCCGGCCCCGTCTTTCGTTCCCCCGGGGAGCGCTACTCGATCCCGGCTCAGGAAAAACCCAGCACCGGGTGCGGCTGGTATACCTCTTCCAGCGAGCGGATTTCTTCCTCAGAGAGTTGCACCGAGACGGCCGCCACGGCGTCTTCCAGGTGGTTCAGCTTGGTGGCGCCGATGATGGGGGCGGTGATCCCGTCTTTGGAGAGCATCCAGGCCAGGGCCACCTGGGCGTCGGGCAGCCCGCGCGCCTTGGCGACCTGGCTGACCTGCCGGGCGACGGCAAAATCCTGGCTGGTGTACAGCCTTTTACCGAATGCATCCGTCCTGGCCCGCTCGGTCTCGTTGCCGCCGGCCGCCCGGTTGCCGGTCAGCAGGCCACGCGCCAGCGGCGACCAGGGAATGACGGCGATGCCCTGGTCCCGGCACAGGGGCAGCATCTCGCGCTCTTCCTCGCGGTAGGCCAGGTTGTAGTGCGGCTGCATGGAGACGAACCGCGTCCAGCCGTGCAGGTCGGATGTGTACAGGGCTTTGGCAAACTGCCAGGCGTACATCGAAGAGGCGCCGATGTAGCGCGCTTTGCCCATGCGCACCACGTCGTTCAGGGCTTCCAGGGTCTCTTCGATGGGGGTCTCGTAATCCCAGCGGTGGATCTGGTAGACGTCCACGTAATCCATGCCCAGCCGCTTGAGGCTGGCGTCGATGCCGCTGAGGATGTGCTTGCGCGACAGGCCGCCGCCGTTGGGCCCGGGGCCCATCACCCCGTGCACCTTGGTGGCGATGACCACTTCGTCGCGCGTGGTGAGCTCGCGTATCGCCCGGCCGACGATCTCCTCGCTGGCGCCCAAGGAATATACGTCTGCCGTGTCGAAGAAGTTAATTCCCAGTTCCAATGCCCGCCGGAAGAACGGCCGGCTGTGTTCCTCATCCAGCGCCCAGGGCCAGCGGTCGTTAGGCCGCCCGTAGCTCATGCAGCCCAGGCAGATCCTGGACACCTTGAGGCCGGTGGATCCGAATCGTACGTACTGCATACCCAACTCCTTAAAGATAAAGTTACGTCAGTTATTCTATCCCCATTTGGATTTTTGTTGTCTCTCCCCGGCCAGAGCACCGGGGGCTTCGCTTCGCTCGCAATCTCCACGCCAATCCGGGCGGCCCTGCGGTCTTTCCGGCACCCCCCACGGGTTCACGTCTTTCACAAGCACGCAGCGTAGGGTCGAGAAAGGAACGGTGGGTTCAAAAGCGGACCCACCCCGAGGATAGTCGTCAAAACCGAGAGATATTTATCTGCCGGCGCGGGAATCCCCCTCCTGGCCGGTGGGCGGCGCCTTATTTGTGGCGCGCCAGGTTGGCCTGTACCAATAAAGACGTGTCCTTCAGGATTTCGCCGGGCGTCCCGGCAGCTACCAGGTGGTGATCTTCGTCCAGCACGTAGACCTGCTCGCTGATCGCCTCGACGATCTCCAGGTCGTGGGTGGCCAGGACGATGGTCTTGCCATCGCCGGCCTGCCGGGTGATGAAATCGATCAGCCAGGAGACGCTGCGCGGGTCCAGCCCGGCGGAGGGCTCGTCCAGCAGCCACACCTGTGGGGCCAGGCTGAGGATGGAGGCCAGTGAGACCTTCTTCTTCTCCCCGCCGGAGAGCTGGTGCGGCGGTCGGTCGCGCAGTTTTTCCAGGTGCAGGGCGGCCAGGGCGGCGTCGATGCGCGCCGTGACCTCCTCCGGAGGGATGCCCAACTGCAAAGGGGCGAAGGCAATCTCTTCCCACACGCTGGGCATGAACAACTGGGCATCGCTGTCCTGGAAGACGAAACCCACCCGGGAGCGAAATGCGAAGTTGAAGGCGTCGTCGCGCAGGGCCTGTTCGCTCAGGGGGTGGCCGAAGGCTTCCACCGTGCCGCGGCTGGGGAAGTACAGGCCGTCCAGGATCTTGAGCAGGGTGCTCTTCCCCGACCCATTGGAGCCCAGGATGGCCACGCTTTCGCCCGCTTGCACCGTCAGGTTGATTCCCTCCAGGGCTGCAATCTGGCCATCGTAGTCATAGCAAAGATCGCGCACCTCGAAGATGGGTGCGCCGGCTTCGAATGAATGCTCCATGGACTTCCTTGTCAGGTTGGAAAGATTAGCGCCCGATCCAGATGGCCAGCGCGGTAACAAATAGTACCACGAAAGCGGCCAGCCAATCAACCCGGCGCATGCGGAAGCTCTCCAGGGTGCGCGGGTAGCCCCGGAAGCCGCGCGATTCCATGGCCAGGTACACCTCGCTGCTCAGCTGCAA
>JAAZNB010000720.1 GCA_012798515.1 Chloroflexota bacterium | reverse complement strand
GTTGGCGTCTGCGTTACGGTGGAAGTGGGTAGGGGCTGGAAGGGTGTGCGGGTCGCCGGGGCCAGGGCCGGTAGGATGGCCAGCTGAGACCCGCCCTGGGCTGCCTGCACTGAGCGGCTGGAGGCCAGGGTCAGGTAGGCCACTCCCAGGATCAGGCCCAACAGAACCAGCGACAGCGTGCAAACGACGATCCACAAACAAGTAGTGAAGAGTTTCGAGAGCTGCATCCAATCCTCGTGGCTGGCTCTAGGATGCCGGCTCGACGACTACTTCGATATAGAACGGATCCCCGAAAGGCTGGTCGTCAGGCGCATAGGCCTGCCAGGCGCTGCGGTAGGTGCCCGGGTCGCTGGGTGCGGTGAAGACGATGCGAATCTCGGCCTGGCTGCCGCTCAGAGCCGGGAAGATCATCTGTTGGGCATCCACGCCCATTTCCGGGCCCGAAACCAGGCGCAGCGAGTACCGGTCGTCCCAGTTGCAGGTGCCCGAGTTCTCCACGCTCCACCGCTTGTCCATGGTCGAGCCAGGGGCCACGACCGTGCCATCAGGGATGGTCAGGTCTTCGAGGAAGATCAGCTGATTGCTGCATTCCAGGGTGGGGGTTGGGACAGCGGCGGCCTCGGTCTGGGCGAGGTCGGGCGTAGGGGTGACCGGTGAAAGTGTGGGGGGGAGAAATTGGACGTCACCATCAGGAAACGGCGTGGTAGACGTCGCCGACCGCACGCAACCGGCGAGGGTTAAGCCGGCGCAGAGGGTAAGTACGATAAAGGCATGGTAAATACTGTTCCTGGCTTGCATGGCCCTTCCCATCCGCATGGCACCCCATCTCTCCGGGTGGACTGGAGAGATGGGGTGGATGAATTCGTATGAAGATGCTGTTGCAAGAAGCTGACCAGGATCAGCGTAGGCCCGGCGGGGAAAGCGCCGGAAAGAGGTAAATTATTCGTCTTCCATGACCTCGTCTTCGCTATCGGTGCCGTTGAGGTTGAGGGGTACGTCGCCACCCGTGGCACGCTGGCGAACGGCCAATTCGATCTCTTGCGTCAAATCCGGGTTCTGGCGGAGATACTCTTTGGCGTTCTCGCGACCCTGGCCAAGACGGATATCACCGTAGGAATAGAAAGCCCCGCGTTTTGCGACAATTTCCAGCTGGGTAGCCAGATCGATGATATCGCCTTCTGTCGAGATGCCCTCATTATACATGATATCGAACTCGGCCGTCCGGAATGGAGGCGCTACTTTGTTTTTAACCACACGTACCCGCACGCGGTTGCCGATGATCTCGGCGCCCATCTTGATCGATTGGATGCGGCGGATATCCATGCGCACGGATGCGTAGAATTTGAGCGCTAAGCCACCGGGGGTGGTCTCGGGATTGCCAAACATGATGCCGATCTTCTGGCGCAGCTGGTTGGTGAAGACCACCGCCGTCTTGGTCTGGCTGATGGCGCCGGAGAGCTTGCGCAGGGCCTGAGACATCAGGCGGGCCTGCATACCCATGGTGGCGTCGCCCATGTCGCCCTCGATCTCTGAGCGGGGCACCAGGGCGGCCACGGAATCGACTACCACGACGTCGACGGCGCCGGAGCGCACCAGGGTTTCGGCGATTTCCAGGGCCTGCTCGCCGGTGTCTGGCTGTGAGACCAGTAAATTATCGATGTTGACCCCCAGGCGTGTGGCGTAGGCCGGGTCTACAGCGTGTTCCATGTCGATGAAAGCGGCAGTGCCGCCTTTACGCTGCGCTTCGGCCACCACGTGCAGACAGATGGTCGTTTTCCCGGACGATTCCGGGCCGTAGATCTCGGTGATGCGACCGCGCGGTATCCCGCCCACGCCCAGGGCGATATCCAGGGAAAGGGAACCGGTGGGGATGGCCTCAACTACCAGGTGACGAGCTTCACCCAGGCGCATGATCGACCCTTCGCCGTAGCGTTTGACGATGTCACCCAGGGCACGGTCCAGCACTGCCCGGCGGGCATCATCCATATCCGAGTTGGGATCGGTGGGCAGAGGTTGTGCATGTGCACCCGAAGAATTTTTGCGTGGCATGTATTTCGCTCCTGAAAAATGATCCAATCTAATGTTTGCCAAATCGGCTCGTGCAAAGTAAGGTAGCGATGGCAACCTTTATTATAGTACATATGTTCAAATGGTCAAGGCCATATTGATATTTCCTCAATAGCCCGGAAAATTACATCCTTGAGCTGGCGTTCATCATCATGATAGCGAAAGGGGCCGTAAAACACAAGTGCAAACCTCCCTTTCTGGCCAGGCCGTCACCCGCCGGGAAGACCGGCCGTGCAGGCGCAATGGATCGGTATGTGTGGGTCAGAAATCGGTGTTTACCTCCAGGCCGGCCTGAGTTGCAGGAAAACAATATTCTTGTGTAGTTTATGAGATCTTTACCTGTTCTTAATAGCGGAAACTATTTCAGGGTCGAAAATGGTAGATTGTGTAGCTACTCTGCATGGGGTGAAAGCAGCCCCAACTTCCCTCGATCTGCTGAGTAGTGATGCTCGTGAACTGCAAATACGTATGGAAATGGTTGATTGGATTCGATGAAAAAACGCATTGGTAACAGATTCATATCGATCAAAACTCAGATTGTCCTGGGAACCAGTCTGAGCCTTTTGCTGGTATCAGTGATTTTAACCGTTTATGCGGTGGTGGTCACCCGTAACAGCATGGTGCAATCGGCAACAGAAACCGCCCTGGCTACGGCTCAAAACGAGGCTTCCAGGGCAAAATTACAGATCGATCAGGCTTTTGACGAAGCCCGCACGCTGGCCCACGTGCTTTCGGTGGGTAAAAGCCAGGGGGTCGACCTGAGCCGCGAGCAGGTGAACGCCATGCTCCAACAGGCTTTGCAAGAGAACCCCGGTTTTCTGGGCGTTTACACGCTGTGGGAGCCGAACGCTTTCGATAGCAAGGACGCCCGCTACGCGGGCACAAAAGGGCACGACGATACCGGGCGGTTCATCCCTTACTGGGTGCGCTCGGGCGATGAGATTATCCTCGAGCCGCTGGCCGGGTACACCACACCAGGCGAGGGGGATTATTATCTTATCCCCAAGCAGACCCTGCAGGAAAGCCTGGTTCCACCGTATTATTACGATATCAACGGCGAGAGCGTGCTGCTGGCATCCGCGGTCGTACCGATTGTAGTGGATGGGAAATTCTATGGGATCACCGGTGTGGACGTTGACATCGATTTCCTGCAAAGCCTGGCGGATCAGGTAGACGTCTATGATGGGGCGGGTAAATTTATCCTGGCCAGCAACGACGGTTCACTGGTGAGCGTCTCGGGGAGCCCGGAATTGATTGGGAAACCGGCCGGAGAGGTCTTATCCGACATGGATCACTTCGAAACTGCCCTGCAAACGCAGCAAGCGGCCACGTACACCAATGATCAGATCCTGGAAGTCTATGCTCCGGTCCAGTTTGGCCTCACCAAGGCTCCCTGGATCGCCAGTTTAAGTATTCCTATCCAGGCGGTGACGGCCCGGGCGACCAGTGAAATGGCGCGCATGGTGGTCATTAGCCTGGCGTTGATGGTCGTCGCTGTGGGCCTGATCCTGGTTATCGCTAACCGGATTGCCAATCCACTGGTCAAGATCGCCGGCGCAGCGCGCAAGATTGCGGCAGGGGACCTGAGCGAGACGATCGAAGTTCGCCAGGAAGACGAAGTCGGCCATCTGGCGGAAGATTTCCGCCAGATGATGGCCTATTTACACGAGATGGCCACGGTAGCTCACGGCCTGGCGGCGGGTAACCTCGATCACCAGGTGCAGCCCCGCTCGGCCCAGGATGAATTTGGTAATGCGCTGGCGCAGATGGTGGCCGGCTTGCGGGCCATGGTGAGCGACCTGGCCGGGAACGCCGACCGCTTGAAAGACGCCTCGCAGGAACTGGCCGCCGCTTCCGAACAGGCCGGCCAGGCGACTGCCCAAATCACGACCACCGTGCAAGAAATTGCCCGCGGGGCGGCGCAGCAATCGGAATCGGTGGCGCGCACGCTGTCCTCGGTGGGGCAAATTTCACAGGCCATCGATGGCGTGGCGCGCGGCGCCCAGGAACAGGCCGGAGCGGTCGGCCAGGCGTCCGAACTGACCGAGAAATTAGGCCTGGCCATCCGCCAGGTGGCCCAGTCGGCCGAGTCCGGTTCGCTGAGCTCCCGGCAGGCGGCGCAGACGGCGCAATCCAGTACGCACGCCATTCAGGAAACCATGCAGGGCATGGGCAGCATCAAACAAAAAGTGGATACTTCAGCGCGCAAGGTCGAAGAGATGGGGGCGCGCTCTAACCAGATCGGGAGCATTGTCGAAACCATCGAGGACATCGCCGCACAGACCAATCTCCTGGCGCTCAACGCAGCCATCGAATCTGCCCGGGCGGGTGAGCACGGGAAAGGTTTTGCC
>JAAZNB010000141.1 GCA_012798515.1 Chloroflexota bacterium | reverse complement strand
GTTTTTAAAAGATCCGCTCATTCAGAGGCCAAATTGTGATACACTTTTGGGTTGGAAGGATGTTTCCTGCCAACCATTTCCACGGAGGTACGCAAGATGACCGATCGTTCCACATACGGCATCGATATTGCCGGCGTGCATCGCGAATTACGCCTGTTCGAGGTCAAGCCGGGTTTGAAGATCGCGATCCTGAACATCCTGGGGGATACCGAGCTGGTGCAGGTATGCGCCAAAGAGCTGGCCCACAAGCTGGCCGGCACAGACTACGACGTGCTGGTCACGGCCGAGTCCAAGAGCATTCCCCTGGCTTACGCCCTATCGGTCGAGACCGGGAAACCCTACGCCATCCTGCGCAAGTCGTACAAACCCTACATGGGCGACGCCCTGCAGGCCGAGACGCTCTCCATCACCACCGGTAAGCCGCAGACCCTGTACCTGGACGAGAAGGACAAGGCGCTGCTGGCCGGCCGGCGCGTGGTCATCGTGGATGACGTGATCAGCACCGGCTCGACGCTGCAAGGCATGCGCCTGGTGATGCAGAAGATCGACGCACACGTTGCTGCCGAAGCGGCCATCTTTACCGAGGGCGAACGGGCCAAATGGGCCGAGATCATCGCCCTGGGCCACCTGCCGGTTTTTTCCAGCTGAGCGGTATTCCATCGGGATCGATCGAAACAAGGCTCTATGTGAGCATCGTTCTGTGGACAGGTCCCTCGCCAGAGGGATTTTTCCATTTTAAGCGCCCGCCTACAGCCGGTGGGAGTGCTGTGGCCTCCGCCGGGTTGGTTTCCCCCGGGCCGCAGAGCGACTTCCATATCACGCCCGACCGTTCAACGTGGATGAAAGGGCCGTGGCAGGCAGAAGGCTGCTCTCGCCGGGGCCAATTTCATGGCAATTTTCCCGGTAAATCTCTGCCTGAGGCGACGCGGGTAAGCCGGCATCCTTTGCCGGCCGTGTTCGGTCGGGCATACCCCTACGGGGCATAATAATGGAAGCCCGACCTGCTAATGAAAGTTTTTCCCGGTAAATCTCCAGAGCAGGCGTGGAAGCCTGCTCTGCAAAAAGAAGAGCGGGCTCGCCTGCCGGCTACACCAGAGTGATGAAACCATCCTGGCCGGGCGGAAAAACCCGGCGCACTGTATGGGCGTGGGATGGCGCGTCGTGGCCGGTTTTCTGGCGGAAATGGGGAAGGCCAAACGCCAGCCTTGGCGTATAATCAATCCTGACGCGACCGAACCCATCCCCGCGGCCAGGAGAACTTGCGTATGCCAACCGCCACCTTCCAATTTCCGGCCGGCTTCCTGTGGGGCACCGCCACGGCGGCGCACCAGGTAGAAGGCCACAACACCAACAACAACTGGTCTGCCTGGGAAGAAGAACCCGGGCACATCCTCAACGGCCAGCGCGCCGGGGCAGCCTGTGATTGGTGGGGCGGGCGCTGGAAAGAGGATCTCGACCGGGCGGCGGCCGGCGGCCAGAACGCCCACCGCATGTCCATCGAATGGAGCCGCATCCAGCCCGAGCCGGGGCGCTGGGACGAAGACGCCCTGGAGCACTACCGCATGATCCTGCGCGGTATGCTGCAGCGCAAATTGACCCCCATGATCACCCTGCACCATTTCACCGACCCCCTGTGGCTCACCGCCCAGGGCGGCTGGGAGAACGACGAGACACCCGCCCAATTCGCCCGTTTCGTCGAGAAGGCCGTCGAGGCGCTCAAGGAATACAACACCCTGTGGGTGACCATCAACGAGCCTAACGTGTACGCCACCTCCGGCTACGTCAGCGGGGATTTCCCGCCCGGCAAGCAAGACCTGGCGGCGGCCTTCCAGGTGCTGCTCAACATGGTGCGCGGCCACGCCCTGGCGTACCGGGCCATCCATCGCCTGCAGCCGGAAGCGCGGGTGGGGGTTGCCCTCAACTACCGCGGTTTCCAGCCGGCCCATCCCGGCAACCCGCTGGACGCCGCCCTGGTGCGCTTTTTGGCGCACAACTTCAACGCCTCTTTTCTGGAGGCGCTCAGCCGCGGGCGCTTCCGCTACGCTTTGCGCAGCACGGCCGTGCCCGAGGCGGTCAAGACCCAGGACTTCGTGGGCATCAATTACTACACCACCGACCTGGTGGCCTTCGACCTGTCGGCTTACCAGGACCTGTTCCACCGCCGGTTTTACCCCGGGGACGCCGTGTTGAGTGAGAACGGCTTCATCCGCCATACCCCCCAGGGGCTGTTCGAGGCCCTCCACTGGGGGCAGAAATTCGGCCTGCCCCTGCTGGTCACCGAGAACGGCGTGGAAGACTCCCAGGATGGCCTGCGCCCGCGCTACATCGCCGAGCACCTGCACCAGCTGTGGCGGGCGATCAACTTCAACTGGCAGATCAAGGGCTATTTCCACTGGTCGCAGGTGGACAATTTCGAATGGGAGCGCGGCTGGTCGCAGCGCTTTGGGCTGTGGGGGCTGGACGTGGATACCCAGACCCGCATCCACCGTCCCAGCGTGGACCTGTACACCGCGGTATGCAAATCCAATGCTCTCAGCAGCGAGACGGTGCAGCAGTACGCCCCGGCGGCCTACCCGGCGCTGTTCCCCGGCTGAGGGGGCGCCCCGCTGCGCCAGAACCTTACTTCTTTAAAGGAAATCCAAAATGGAATTCTTACGTGAGCTCTTTCGCCCTCCGGACCCCCAGAAGCTGAAGAAACTGGAAGACGTGCGCGGCCTGATCAACGCCCTGCACTACATGGACGTAGGCGTGCGCACTGAAACGGCCAACGTGCTGGCCGAGATGCGCCCGGCTGAGGCCGTCCCCGAGCTGATCGTGGCCCTCAAGGATCCCGATGAACGGGTGCGCACGGCCGTCGCCCACGCCTTGCAGGAGATCGTCACCCTGCACAAAGACACCCCGCAGCGCGACCAGGTCCAGCAGTGGCTGCTCGAAGCCCTCCAGGCGCAGACAAACGACTACCTGCGCCAGACGGTGAGCGAGCTGCTGCCCATCTTCGACATGCCGGCCGGCACCCGCCCCACTGAAGTGGAGGGGTCGCAGGGCGATTAAAACCGCCATCGGCCCTACCGGCGCGCCGGTAGACTAAAAATTACCGGATGGCCCGGCCTGGACGGCCGGCAGGGCCATCCGGTGGTTTATTGGGGCCGGGCGCCTACTGGCTCTCGAGCCACTGCATCGCCAGGGCTTCGTCGGTAAAGAAGTGGGCCACGATGCCCACTTTGGCGTACTCCTCGACCAGGGATTCCATGTTCATCTGGGCAATCATCTTCTCCGGCTGCACAATGGCCCAGTACTTCCAGCCGGCCTGGACGGTTTGGGGCAGCCAGTTGACCATCCCCCATTCGATATCTTCTTTGCGCAGGACCGCGTTGCTGCGATCATTGGACAACCATTTGTGGGCGTGGTTCTTTTGGATAGCCTCTGTGCCGGTCAGCAACATGCGATGGAACTCTTCCCCGTAGATGAATTTGTGAATCTGGTGATGCACAATCTTCTTGTCCGGGTGGTACCATAGGGTGGCAAAACTGCTGTTGTACAATTCTACTGGTGGCATCATCCTATCTCCTTGAACGAACGGTACGTTGGTCTGATTCCCGCGATGATCAACCGGCTTGAACCAGGTCGAGATCTTCTTCACGACAGTCCAGCCGGAACTCGCTCTCCAGTTTTTGCAACTCTTCAGCCATGTGGGACAGCCATTGAACGGAAGCAATCACTTCCATGGCCTGGGCATTCATCTCATCGGCGCTGGCGCTGACTTCCTCCACCATGGCGTTGTTCGCCCCAATCACGCTGGCAATGTTCTCGATCTCGGCGGCGACTTCCTTCGAGCCGGCCGCCATCTCTTCCGTGGCGGCGGTATTGGCCTCCACCACCGCACTGACCGCGTCCACCACGCGGACCAGCTCGTCGGTGGAGACGTGGATGCCCTGCGCCGCCCGGGCAATGCCTTCCACCTGGGTGGTCACCGTTTCCACCGCCGAGCGGATCTCCCCCAGCGCCTGGCCAGACTGCCCGGCATTGACCACGCCCTGGCGTACCTCTGCGGAACTCTCGGCCATGGCCTGCACCGCCTCGCTCACCGTGCCCTGGATGACGCGCACCAGCCCGGCGATCTCTTTGGTGGCTGCGGCCGATTTTTCGGCCAGCTTGCGCACCTCCTCGGCCACCACGGCAAAACCCTGGCCGTGTTCGCCGGCGCGGGCCGCTTCGATGGCGGCGTTCAAGGCCAGCAGGTTGGTCTGGGAGGCGATGTCGTCGATGGTCTCCAGGATGGCCCCGATCTCCTGCGAGCGCAGGCCCATCTCTTCCACCTTGCCGGCAGAATGCTCCACCTGGGTCTGGATGGCCTGCATACCCTGGATGGTATCCTGTACGGCCTTGAAGCCGGAGCGGGCGATGTCCGCCGCCTGCCTGGCGTGGGTGACCCCCGATTGGGCGCTCTCGGCCACCTGCTGCACCGTCGCGCTGATCTGGTAGGTCACGCCGGCAGCTTTCTTCACCGCCCCGGCCTGATCCTGGGCGCCCTGGGCTACGTCGGCAATTGCCCGGGCGACCTGCTCTACCGAGGTGATGGTGTGTTCGATGGAAGTGGCCTGATCGGCGGCGCCCCTGCCGATCTCCTGCATGGCTGACGAGACCAGCCCGGCAGATTGGCTCGCCTGCTGGGCCGAATCGGTCAGCTGGCTCAAGGCGCTGTTGAGGCTGGCCGAATTTTTGGATACCCGCTGGATGAAATCGTGCAGGCAGGCGGTCATGTGTCTGAACGAATGCCCCAACACGTCCTGGTCGGAGCAGGGGGTAATTTCTTTGACCAGCTGCCCGCCGGAAACCTGGTTCATCAGGCCGCTCATGTGCTGGCAGTATTCCGCCAGGGCGTGCAAGGATTGGAACAGCTCGCCGATCTCGCCCGTGCCGCCGGAGGGGATGGACGGGTGCATCTCTCCCCTGGCCATGGCCGCGGTGATCCCGGTCATGTGCCGGAGGGGGTGGATCAGCCGGTTCAACATCCACAGGGTCAGGCTGATGTTGACGACCAGGATCTCCGCCAGGGCCAACCCGATGCCCACCAGGGAAAAACCCTCCCGGCCCAGGGTGAAGGCCACGAGGACGGCATTGACCGTCAACACGCTCAGGCATAATCCCATCTGTAGGGCGATGCCGCGGCGATAGCGGAGATATAAGTACAGGTTGGCGAAAATGACGCCTGCCAGAGAGCCGGCCAGAATCAAGAGGTAGTCTGCATGCATGTCTGTCTCACTCGATGAAGAGTCATTGGGGCATGGGAAAACGCAATTGCGTCACGATGTGCAGATAAGCGAAAAATGGATTTTGGAATGTGGGCTGGCTTCATGGTCCCCTCTGAGCCCCAAAGACTGGATCGGTTGTAAAGACGTTCGAGATCAGCAAGACAAGAGCTGTGGGTTATTGGAGGCGGTGCCCCCCCAAACGCTCACCAGGCATCTTCCCAAACGGGTGCGAAATAGATTGGATTGGATAATTGTGATTCAAGTAGACACGACAGGTGTATCTCACCCATATTGATTATCAATGGATCTGCTGCCCGCCCTGTAAAAATAAAATTAAAAATGTGTATAAAACCAATAAATCCGGCCTGGCCCGGGCCGGGGGCCGGTGAGACGGGAGAAAATGACGCCGGAAAAAAGGGGGATGAAATGGGGGATACACACATCTCCCCCTTGACCGGCCCCGGCAGGCGGCCATAATGAATATAGTAAATTTGTTCTAATAATCCGGCCCGGCTGGCCGGATTGAAAGGATTCGGTCATGGCGCCTCTGCATCCCTCCTCTACCGCAATCTCTATCCCCCCTCACCTGTTGTTCGAGACTCCGCTGAAGCCGCAGGTGCGCGACACCCTGTTGCAGCTCATGGCCCTGGCCTGGGAGCAGCCCGGCGGCCGCCTGCCGCCGCTCAACCTGTTCGACCTGTCGCTGTCCACCGGCAAGGGCGACGGGGTGCTGCGCCGCCACCTGGCGGCCCTGTGCGCCGCCGGTTTGCTGGACGTCCAGCCCGGACCGGGCGGGCGCCTGCTGATCTGCCTGGCCCCCGGCCTGTCGGGCGCCCCGGCCCCGGTCGAAAGCGAGGAACAAATCGAGACACAAAATGTTTCACAAAATGTGTTTAAAGAAGAAGAATTGGTTAAAACATACGCCTGTCTACAAACCCTTCTTCTTAAAGGCCCGCCCAGCGCACAAAATGTGCCTTCCAAACGTTCTGTTCTGCCACGCCCACGCCGTTTACCCAAGGCTGTGTGTGAGGCGCTGCTGGCAGCGGGAGTTTATCCGGCCCTGCTGGACGAGGTGGCGCGCAGCGCCTACAGCCCGGCGGAGCTGGAGGCCTTGCTGGCCTGGTGCGTCCACGACCAGCCGGATTGCCCGGCGCGGCTGTTTATCGGGCGCATGCGCCTGAAGGCCATCCCACCCCGGGTGTATTCCCGGCCGGCCTGCCCGCGCTGCGGCCAGCGCGGCGGGCACCGCCCGGATTGCCCGGAGCGCTTTACCGGCGGCGCTTTCGCGGCTTACCTGGAGCACGAATGACCCGCCTGTTGTTTCTCCCCACCGAACACACCCTGCTGTGGCTGGAAGAGCCCCGGGCGGCCGGCCAGCTGGTCGAGGAGGTGCGCGCCGGTCGCTGGCTGCCCCCACCGCCGTACGCCGCCTGCCTGCCGGAGCATCCCGATTGGG
>JAAZNB010000719.1 GCA_012798515.1 Chloroflexota bacterium | reverse complement strand
TGCACCGCTCTCTCTCGGCCGCTCTGCGGCCGGTGCAGGTTGGGGAAGGCGGGGCGGGTTTTCTTGCCCGCCAGGGGGGGCTTCATCAACTGTGCGTTGGCCGCGGAGCGGCGGCGGGAAGGGTGCACCGCGGAGCGGATGCACCAGAGGAAATTTCCTGGTGCAGTGCTCTGCGCTGCACCGTTCTCTCGGCCGCTCTGCGGCCGGTGCAGGCTGGGGAAGGCGGGGCGGGTTTTCTTGCCGGCCAGGGAGCCTTCATCGACTGTGCGTTGGCCGCGGAGCGGCGGCGGGGAGGTGCACCCGCAGAGCGGATGCACCAGGGGAAAGATTGTGCGTTGGCCGCAGAGCGGCGGCGGGGAGGGTGCACCCGCGGAGCGGATGCACCAGGAAAGAGGCTGGGCAATATTTTGTGGCTTGACAACCGGATATAAATTACTATAATTATCGTAATTATGCAGACAATGATGAGACGGACGATTTTAAAGTGCTCGTGTATGCGCCGGGGCTGGTAACGACCCGGCGGTAGTCAATTCTTTTTCCCGTATCGTTTTCAATTGATTTAACCGTGGGTGGTTGCAGCCCGAACGCTGTGGGTGGGTCGTGTGACCGCCCATTTTTGTATTTATGCTATGGATAGGAGTGTACGTTATGGACCAGGCACCATTTTCTCTGGTAGATCATTCTGCCATCCGCACCAACCAGGCCGTGATCATCCTGCTGGTGGTGTTGAGCTTCATCTTTAACCTGCCGGCGCTGGTCGGCCTGCTGGGGGCGGCCCTGCTGCTGGGCACGCTGGCCAAACGCCCGGCCTTCGGCTTCCTTTACCAGCGGGCGCTCAAGCCCCTGGGATGGGTCCGCCCGGACGTGCTGCGCGACCATCCCGAGCCGCACCGCTTTGCCCAGGGCTTTGGTTCGGCCGTGCTGTTGGTCGCTGCGGCGGCCCTGTGGGCCGGGGCGAGCACGGCCGGCTGGGCTCTGGCCTGGCTGGTGGCGGCCCTGGCCGGGCTGAACCTGTTCGCCGGGTTCTGCGCCGGCTGTGCCATGTATTACTGGTTGAACCGCCTGCACGTGCCCGGCTTTGCCCACCGCCCGCCCGAGGGCGTCTTCCCGGGCATGCGCCCCGGCTCGCGAGGTTGAGCATGGACGAGCTGTGGATGCGATTGGCGTGGGCGGCGGCCATCATCGCCGCCGGGGTGCTGGCCTACCGCCTGGCGTTGGCCTGGAGCGTGCGCCGGGCAGGCCGCAGCGGGCCCGGCGGCCCGGCCGGGCGGGCGGGGGTGCCCACCCTGGTATATTTCAGCTCACCGGAGTGTGGGCCGTGTGTTACCGTGCAAAAGCCGGCCCTGCAGCGCCTCAAGGCGGAACTGGGCGCGGGCGTGGAGATCGTGGAGGTGGACGTGTTCGCCCAGCCGGAGGTGGCTCGCCGGTGGGGCGTGTTGAGCGTGCCGGCCACCTTCGTCCTGGACGCCGGCGGCACCCCCCGCCAGGCGAATTTCGGTGTGGCCAGCGCCGACCAGCTGCGCCGGCAGTTGGACCACGTGGCCCAGTTGTAGTATCATCAAGCCAGCCCCGGCCGGCCTTGCCCGCCTATGCCGTCCCCGGGGCCGGAGGTGCAGGTGAAAGCAACCCCATTGACCCTGGATGCTGCCCTGGCGCAGCTGCACGAGCTGGCCGACCCGCAGGTCAAGGCCGGCCTGGCTCACTTCGGTTCCCGCCCCGGCCACTCGCTGGGGATCCGGATGCCAGATCTGCGCCAACTGGCGCGCGGCCAGCGCAGCCACCCCCTGGCGCTGGGCCTGTGGGCCAGCGGCATCCACGAAGCGCGCATCCTGGCCAGCCTGGTGGACGACCCGCGCCAGGTGACCCGGGAGCAGATGGAAGCCTGGGTGCAGGATTTCGACGCCTGGGACCTGTGCGACCAGGTGTGCGGCAACCTGTTCGACCGCACCCC
>JAAZNB010000718.1 GCA_012798515.1 Chloroflexota bacterium | reverse complement strand
TTTGGCCAGGTAGTCCATCAGCAGGCCATCCCGCAGGCCGCGATCCGAGATGCGCAGCGTCTGGATGCCGGTCTCTTGCATAATCACGTCGATGATGGCCGCTCCCGGGACGATGATATCGGCTCGTTCGGGGTTGATGCCGGGCACCTCGCGCCGTTCGGCCATGGACAGGGAGCGTAGATATTGGATGATGGCGTTGAGCTCGGCATAGGTGAACACGTCGTCGCGCTCGATTTTGCGCCCGCGCTTGACCCGGGCGATGATTTCGGCCAGGTTCTCGATGGTACCAGAGGAGCCCACCACCAGGTCGACGGGGTGGCTGGAAATGTGCTGTACGCTGCGCACGATCGTGTTGCGCACGTAGTTTTGCAAGACTTCGTAGCGGATGGCGTCGACCGGCCCATCTTCGCCGGGCAGCATGAACATGGAAGCCAGGCGGATGGCGCCCAGCTGCTGGGAATCCAGGTAGTCGTACTGGCGTTGGTTGCCCACGATCAGTTCCGTGCTGCCGCCGCCGATGTCCACGAACAGAGCCGTCTGGCGGTTGAGATAGAGGCCGGACACCACGCCCAGGTAGATCAGCCGGGCCTCTTCCATTCCGGAAATGGTACGCACGTCGATACCGGCTTCTTTCTTGAGCAGGCCGATAAATTCGGCCCGGTTGCCTGCCTCTCGGGTGGCCGACGTGGCCACGGCAATGATCTCTTGCGCGCCACGGGACCTGGCCGTCTCGGCGAATTTGCGACATACCAACACGGCGCGCTGCATGGCTTCGGGCTGCAAGAGGTGATCGGGGAACTCTCCCTCACCCAGGCGCACCACTTCTTTCTGGTCGGTCAGGATGGTGTAGGTGTGATTATGGGCAATCTTGACCAGCAACAGACGGATCGAATTGGTGCCAATATCTAGAAAAGCGACGATACAGTTGTCAGACGGTTTTACAGCATTGTTTTCCACTGAATACTCACTTTGCGTTGGAAAACTTGCCGGAACAGGTCGCTCTTGTCTTGGATGCCGGCGGACATGGGCAGCATGATCCGTTCGACGGCGCAGCGTACAATGAGCTTGTGCGGCTGGATCTTGCAGCTCAGGTCACGTACCAGGGACTGGTGGGGCTTGTCCAGGCCATCCGCCAGGCGCAGCAGGGCTGCCAGAAGATTGACGTAATTGCGTTCCTCGAGGTTGAGGGCGGCGTAGTGGTCGTGTTTGATCGAGGGCAGCGATTTGCGGTGATAGCGGGCGATAGACCCGATGATAAGGCGTTCTTTGTTGGAGAATAGCAGGGTGGGGGTGGTCAGGATGATGCGTAAGGTCGCCTTGTGGTGCCCTTTCCACCCTTCGATCCAGCCAATGTCGTGCAGAATACCGGCGTATTCCAGCCAGCGGCGTTCACGGTCGCCCAGCTGGTGCAGCGTTTTCAACTCGTCGAAGAGGCGCAGGGCCAGGAAAGTAACCTGGTGGCTGTGCTGCACTTCGTATTCGCAGTTCCTGGCCAGCTGGAGGACAGCCTGCATGGTCAGATCGGAGGGATCTACCAGTGAATAATTCATCGGGGTGGAGACAGATTGTTCGGTTAAAGAAGTCATATCGATAAGATCCCATCGAGATTATGAGTGCGGGTGATCCTGACTATCCGTGTCCGTGCCGGTCACGGCCTGGACGGTGTTGAGGTCACGCCCGGCGATCAACATCCGGGCAAAATCTTCGGG
>JAAZNB010000717.1 GCA_012798515.1 Chloroflexota bacterium | reverse complement strand
CTGCGCACCCCACTGACCTCGATCCGCGCCATCCTGGAAGCGTTGGCCGACGGGCTGGTAGAAGATCCGCAGACCGTGCAGCGCTACCTGCTCACCGCCCAGAAAGACATTCGCTCCCTGTCCGGCCTGATTGACGACCTGTTCGACCTGGCCCAGATGGACGCCGGCGGGCTGCACCTGGACGTCCATCCCGGCGCCATCGACGACCTGATCTCGGACACCATCGAGAGCTTTTCCGAGCTGGCCGCCCGCCAGGACATCACCCTGGAGGGCAGCAGCGACGCCAACACCGGCCTGGTGCCCATGGATACGCCGCGCATCGGGCGCGTGCTGGCCAACCTGGTCTCCAACAGCCTGTACCATACTCCCCCGGGCGGGCGCGTGGCTATCACCGCCCGGCGCGCTGCCTACGATGTCCAGGTGTGCGTGTGCGACAGCGGCGACGGCATCCCGCCCGAGGACCTGCCCCACGTCTTCGAGCGCTTCTATCGCGGCGACAAGTCACGCAGCCGCCAGACTGGCGGCACCGGCCTGGGGCTGGCCATCGCCCACGGCATTATCACCGCCCATGGCGGTCGCATCTGGGTCGAGAGCACCCCCGGCCAGGGGGCCCAATTTTCGTTTGTTTTACCGGTGGAATAAGCGCGCCTAGAACTGCGCCCCCAAGGCCAGGGCCGCCTGCCAGAGCTGGTAGAGGCCAAACAACAGCAGCACGCCCGCCAGGGCCACGTTCAACCCGCTGCGCAGGCCGGCGTTCAGCCGCCGGGCAGAGGAAAACAGCAAGATCAGCAAAGCCGTAGCCGGGATCATGGTGCCGTACATGGCGCCCAGAAAACGCACCCCGGGCGGGGAGAGCCGCTCCCATTCTTCCAGCACGATCGGCGCCCCAATCGTTCCCCAGAAGATGTATACGTTCGGGTTCAGCAGGTTCATGGCAGCCGCCTTGACCAGCGGGCGTCCTCCGGCGGCCGGGTCCGTGGCGGTCGTGCTTTCCTCGGCCCGCGCCTGGTAAGCGCCCCAGGCCATCCACAACAGGTACAACCCGCCCACCAGACGTACGGCGGTCAGCAGCCCGTCAGGCGCCTGCGAAAACAGCAACAGGAAGAGCACGACGACGGGGCCATCCGAGAAGATGGGCGCCAGCGCCGCCGGCAAGGTCCGCTTCCACCCGTAACGCAGGGCGTGTGCGAACAAAAAAGCCTGTAACGGCCCGGGGCTGACCGCTGCGTAAAGCCCCAAGATGATTCCCTGGGTAAAGTAAAACACGCTTTGCCTCGCTGAATAGAGTTTTCTATGAGAGAATTCCACAGTCCGTTTGAATCAACGAAGGAGTATACCCTGAAAGCGAGGTACCCCATGGAATGGAAACGGGACGAATATACCATCAGCACTGATCCCCAGCGCCTGGACGTCGCGGCCATCTGCGCTTACCTGCAACGCTCCTATTGGGCCGCCGGGCGGCCGGAAGAGACCATCCGCACGGCGCTGCACAATTCCCTGTGTTTTGGCCTCTACCAGGGCGACCGCCAGGTGGGCCTGGCGCGAATCATCACCGATTACGCCACTTTCTTCTGGCTGTGCGACGTGTACGTCTTGGAAGAACAACGCGGCCGTGGCCTGGGGAAATGGCTGGTGGCGTGTGTGCTGGATTATCCCGGCCTGAAACACATCAACGGCATGTTGGCGACGCGCGACGCCCACGGCCTGTACCGGGCTTATGGATTCACCCCCCTGGAACAACCCGCGAAGTGGATGCGCCGGCCGGCGGCCGCGCCCTAGAAGGTGTTATGAACTCTCCTCGCTCCGGCGGCCGTGGCGTGCGCCGGCTGGATTTCGCATTTGAACCCACCTGCAATCCACTACGGCTGACCGGGACAGGTCGGGCGCACCCTTATCGGGGCGTTGCCTGACCGGCTCATAAAAATGGGGGATTCCTATCCCCAACACACGTAGTTTGGCTTGAGCGATCCGGTCAAACCGCTTCGCCGGGTATGCGCACTCTATGGCCAACACAGACGCCTGACAGGTGGCAAAGAGACCCCCTCCTGCACCTCCCCCATTTTAAAGAACCAAAATAGGGGAGGGAAAAAACGGCGTCCCGGCCGGCCGCCAGGGTGCCCTTGCGGGGCCTCTGGTGCGTTGCCAACGCACCGCTTCCCCGGGGTATGCGCACCCCATAGCAAATAGACATCCAATTGCAGCTGGCCCAACTGCCAGAGGCCAAGCAAGGCCTGGCTGCCTGAGACAGTGCTTCCTCGCCGTTGGATCGTGGAGTCTTCGATGGGTTGGGCGGCTCGCTTCCGCCGTCTGGCACGCAACCATGAACGCTGGCCGGAGACCCTGGCAGGCTTGACCGATCTGGCGTTTGCCATGCGGATACTCAAATCCCGTGTTCACCGCAGGGCCCATGTCCTTTAAGTTCATAACACCCGCTAAGCAGCACCGGCCCGGGCGGCGCGCAGCGCGTCCTTTTCCGCCGGGCTCAAGAAGGCCGCCTCCAGGGCATTGCGCTGCGCCTGCCGAATCAGCCCGGCGCTCAACCCGGCTGCCGGGGCAGCCACATCGTATTCATGACGCAGGTCGATGGCGCTGATCCCGGGATCGTCCGTGTTGATGGTAGCCCGCAACCCGCGCTCCAAAAAAGTGCGCAGCGGGTGCGCCAGATAATCCGGCACCGTGCTGGTCTGCACGTTGCTGCTCAGGCTGGATTCGATACCGGTTTGCTGCTCCAACAGAAAATCCATCAAAGCCGGGTCCTCCACAGCATGGACGGCATGCCCGATCCGTTCGGCGTGCAGCTCGCCCAGCGCCTGCCACACGCTGTGCGGCCCGGCCGCTTCACCGGCGTGCACGGTGATGTGCAGCCCGGCCTCCCGCGCCCGGCGCATGTGCTCTACAAAGAGCTCTCCTGGCCAGTGCGCCTCGTCACCGGCCAGGTCCACCCCGACCAGCGCCTGGCGCTGGCTCAACAGCGCTTCCAGCTCCTTGCGGCCGATCTCCGGCCCGTAGGTGCGGCTGATAATGCCGATCAGACCGACCGGTTGGGCAAAATCAGCCGCCGCGCGGCGGGCGCCGTCCACGACGGCCTCCACCACCGCCTCGGGCTTCAGCCCGTGCGGCTCGGCCATAAACCACGGGCTGAAACGCAGCTCGATGTAATCGAGGCCCTCGCGCCGGGCGTCTTCGACGTTCTCGTAGGCTACCCGCCAGCAGGCCTGGGGGTCAACCAGCACACCGGTCATCCACTCGAAACGCTGGATGAAGGCCATGATCCCCGGCTGCGGCTCGGTGACCTGCACGAAAGGCCGCAGGCCCTCCAGGTCACGCGCCGGCAGAGGCAACCCGTGCCGCAGCCCCAGGTCCAGGATGGTTTCCAGGCGCACACTGCCGTCCAGATGGCGGTGGAGATCGATGAATGGAAGAGTCGGGTCGATCATGGTTTTCCTCAATTAGAATGGGTTTCTGGCTTGCTATGATTATCCCCCACGCCGCCGGGCAGCGCAAGGCCGCAGTCCCTCCCGGGGCCTTGCCGTGCCGGACTGCACCCGGAATAGATTTCCCTTGGGGTAAGCCCCACCCAAAAAACCAATAAATTTCACATAAATCTTATTGACTTTTTATTGTAAGATTGTAACAATAATCACAGGGAGTATAGGCATTTCCATCTAACTGTTGCAAGACCGGATTTCGAGCAATTCAATCGATCCCATTGGCCGTTTTTCTTGAGTGTCTCGACACACATCAGGCGGTATTCTTAACATCGTTGCCAAACAATGAAACCAAAACCGGTTCTGGATAACAGCACAATATGGACGAACAGGCCGAATGGGCCTCTTTTTATCCTCTTCTTCGCCTGTTTATGTACCGGATTCTCCTACCTGCTGCTGGGGTTGGGCATGCCCAGTTCGTTATTGACGGTTATGCTCATCCCGATCATTTTTTCCCCTCTCTTTTACCCGCGTTGGGTTAGCCTGTGCCTGGCCTTCATCTGGCTGGCCAGTTCCCTGACGCTCAAAATTCAGGCGGGCACGGGCTGGAGCGAGATCTTTGTCACCTCCGCCATCGCAGCCACCAGCATCACCGCCATCCTGATCTTCATCGAGCTGATCATCCACGAGCGCGCCGGGGCCAAAGACGACCTGCGCCAGGCCATGGAACTGTACCGCACGGTGGCAGATTTCACCTCTTACTTCGAATTCTGGCGCAACCCGGATGGTACCTTCCAGTACGTATCCCCGTCCAGCAGCAAGATTACCGGTTATAAAGCCGAAGAATTCATCGCCAACCCTCAACTGTTCTTCGACATCGTGCGCCCCGAGGATCGCCAGGTCTTGATGGCCATATACAACCGGACGGCCGAACCCGACGACACCCTCCAGGTGCTGGAGATCGGTATCCAACACCGCAGCGGCGGCTTGCGTTGGCTGGAGCATTCCTACCGGGACATCTTTTCCCCCCAGGGCAAATTCCTGGGCAAACGCGCCAGCAATCGCGACATTACCGGACAGAGGCAAACCGAAGAAGCCCTGTATCACTCCGAAGAAATGCTGCGCCAGATCACCGAGAACATCCAGGAGATCTTCTGGGTCAGCAGCGTCGATCCTGACAAAATGGTCTACGTCAGCCCGGCCTATGAAGAGATCTTCGGGCTGACCTGCGAAAGCCTGTATCGCGACAAATATTCTTATCTACGGCTCGTCCACCCCAATGACATCCCAACTATCAAAGGAGTGGAAGAGCAATACCGCCAGACGCAGTCCTTCAAGGTCGAATACCGCATCATCCGCACGGACGGCGAGCTACGTTGGGTGTACACCCGCGGGTATCCGATCTACGACAGCCAGGGGCGCCATTACCGTATGGTAGGCACCACCGAGGACATCACGGCGCGCAAAGCCATCGAGGATGCCCTGCAGGAAAGCGAAAGGCGTTACCGTGACCTGATCGAGCTGCAAAAGGAGGGGATCCTGATCATCAGCGCCGGCGG
>JAAZNB010000716.1 GCA_012798515.1 Chloroflexota bacterium | reverse complement strand
GCTGTTTGCCATCACGCTCTGGAGGAATTTGATCCACCAGCCATTCCCCCTGCGCATCCTCCCCCAGCTGCTCATCCTCGTCGCAGCTGCGCTCCTGTACTGGCAAATCGACCACTACTACAACCGGGTATTCGGACGGGTGCTCCAGGTTCCCCGCGGGCACCTGGATTGGCTACTCTACCTGGCCGGCGGAGCCCTGGGGCTGGCAGCCTTCTTCGCCGAGGCCACCTTCCCCCACCTGCCCTTCTCTCCGCTCGGGTTGGTACTGGCGTCCAGCCTGCTGGTCGATTATCTCATGCTGGCCAACGTCACCCAGGTCAGATACATGCCACTCTGGCCAGCCTTTGGTCTCTTGATCGCATTTTGCAGTGTTTTACCCCTGCTGGGCCTGGACAGCTGGTGGAAAACCATCGGCGCCCAGACCCAATTGATCGGGATGCTGAGGGCCGCCGGCCTGATCATGGCCGCGGCCGGGATCGCGTCTCACCTGTATTTCGTTCACATGCTGCCCGGGAGCGCCCAACATGGTCGCAGTGTTTGAAGAACTGGCCGGCCTGGACCGCCTGATCCACGAGCCTGCCCGCCTGTCGATCATGACCGCCCTCTCCGCTGTGCAGAGTGCAGATTTCACCTTCCTGCAGCAGCTGACAGGCCTTTCGGTGGGCAATCTGTCCAATCACCTGGCAAAGCTGGAGCAGGCCGGGATGGTGCACATCGAGAAAGGGTTCGTCAACAAACGCCCCAACACAATGATTTCCATCACCGCTGGCGGGAAGCAGTCCATCGAAGACCACTGGCAGCAGCTGGAGGCGCTGCGCAAAGATTCCCAGGCCTGGAAGAAATCTCAGCCCGAATGAGCCGGGATCTCAGGGCTGGCTCACCGCAATGACCAGTTTGGACACATTGTTGCTCTCGTCGCTCTCGGGCACACTCCCGCTGGGATCTACCACCACTTTGGAGGTCAGGCTGCCATACCAGCTGGGATAACCGGCGTAGGTGCAGGTCAACACGCGCCCCCCGCGGGCGTTCATCGAGTCCAGGTTCCAGGAGCATCCCGGGGAGGAAAAGTTCTCCCCCGCCCACCATTCCACACTAAACGCCCCGGCCGCCGTACCGCCCTGATTGTAGACCGACACACGCACCTCCACCGGCTGCGATTGGACCGGAGTGGCCGGGTTGAGGGTAAATTCGGTTACGATCAGGTCCGCAGCCGGCAGTGGCGTCACCGACACCGTTGGCTGGGCCGGGGCCACGACCACCTTCACCCAGAAAGTGCCATCCGCCTTTTCGCCAATCCCAAACTGTGTCCCATCCGGGGCGCGCAGGGCAAAGTTGCCCTGGTAGGTGCCGCTGCTCGCCGGCGCGGTCAGGCTCACCGAGGCATCCACCGTGCCTCCCGGGGCCACACTGACCGTAGTCAGCTGTGCGGTATTGGGCGCCCCCATTTGATCGCCGTGATCGAAGACCAGCTGGTACCCCGAGGTCCAGGTGCAGCTCCCACTGTTCTTCAGACGCCAGATCTTGACGAACGAACTGCCGCTGCTCACCTCGCTGTTGTCCGAATAGGTCATATCGGCTACGAACTCGGCCCGGTTGCAGGGCACCACCGCACTGGTAGCCGCCCCACCCGTCGCCGCCGGGGTGTTCGTCGGCTGGGCCAGTCCCGGGCTGAGCGTGACCGTACTGACCGGCGGCGGCGTGCG
>JAAZNB010000140.1 GCA_012798515.1 Chloroflexota bacterium | reverse complement strand
GTTTTGCCAAAGAATGCCGGCGCCAGAATTGGCCACCGGGAGTGGCCAGGATCTATTTTAAATAGCAGGTCGGGCTTCCAAAGTGCCCCGAATGGGGTACGCCCGACCGAACACGGCCGGCCAGGGATGCCGGCTTACCCGCGCCGCCTCGAGCAATCCGCACGGGAACGGGAATACACCCGCCATCCCACATTGGCGCGGTTTGTTCCACCCGGGGGCCGGCACGGCCGGGGAAGAGGTGCGTTGACAATGCACCCTACAGCCGCCGGGTGGGCATCCACAGGCCGCAGAACGACCCCCTCCTACCTCCCCCATTTTCAAAGAACAAAAATGGGGGAGGAAAACCATGCCCGACCGAACACGGCCGGCAAAGGACGCCGGCTTACCCGCGCCGTCTCGGGCAATCCGCACGGGAACGGGGAAACGCCCGCCATCCCACATTGGCGCGGTTTGCCACACCCGGGGGCCGGCACGGCCGGGGAAGAGGTGCGTTGCCAATGCACCCTACAGCCACCGTGCGGGCATCCACAGGCCGCAGAACGACCCCCTCCTACCTCCCCCATTTTCAAGAACAAAAATGGGGGAGGAAAACCGGCACCGCCGGGGCAAACCCCGGCCCCCTACAAACAGAATGCCGCGGAGGGTGTTTGCTGCGCACCCTCCACGGCGGCTCCAGGGAACTTGCCTCAACGACTCAGTACAGGTCCGACATGGGTTGAGGCCCATTGGTAATGGGATGGCTCAAAGGGTTTCGGTCACCTTGTGCAGCCCGCGGGGATGGTCCACGTCGATGCCGCGGGTGTGAGCCAGGTACATGGAAAACACCTGCCCCGGCACGATGGCGGCGATGGGCGAGATGGGCTCGGGCAGCGGCACGGGCAGCGGCAGGGCGTTGGTCCCCAGGCGGATAGCCTCCGGGTCGTCGCTGATCACGACCACCTCGGCGCGCAGCTCCTTGAGCTGGCGGATGAAATCCTTGTTTTCAGACAGCAGTTTGCCGGAGGGCGCCACCACAAAGGCGGGGAAACCCGGGTCGATGACTGCAATCGGCCCGTGCAAGAAATCGGCGGAGGAATACGGCTCCACCATGGTGTAGGTCAGCTCTTTCATCTTGATGGAGAGCTCGAAGGCGGTGGCGTAGTTCAGGCCGCGGCCGATCACCACGCAGCGCTGCATGTAACGGAAGCGCTCGGCCAGGCGGGCGATGTTCTCCTCGCGCTCGAAGATGGCCCGAATGGCATCCGGCACGCCGGCCAGCTGCTCCAGGCGTTCGTCGTCCTGGCGCAGGATGGCGCTCAGGGCGGCCAGGGCGGTCAGCTGGGCAGTGTACGTCTTGGTCGCCGCCACGGCCGTCTCCACCCCGGCCATCAGGGGGATGACGTGGTCAGACGTCTCGGCCATGGCCGAATCGGGACAATTGGTAATGGCGGCCGTGGGCACGCCCTGCCGGCGGGCTTCCGTGAGGACGGCCACCAGGTCGGGGCTCTGGCCACTCTGGCTGATGCCCAGTACCAGGGAACCCTTCAGGTCGGGCGGCTGCTGGTACACCGAAAACAGGCTCGGGGTGGTCAGGGTGACCAGAATCTGGTTCTCCAGGCCCAGCAAATACTGGGCATACCGCCCGGCGTTATCGCTGGTGCCCCGGGCGGCCACCACGATATGGTGGATGGAATCTTTCTTGATCCTGGCCGCCAGCTCTTCGATCGGACCCCGGCCGTCGGCCAGCAAGCTGCCGATGACGCCGGGTTGTTGGTGAATCTCGGTGTAAAGAAACGTATCTTGAAGGTTCATTCGTCGTCAAACACCATCCTGTTCTAGATCTGATTCCGGTGGACCTTGACCGGCTGGCCGGTGCGGACCGATTCTTCGGCCGCCACGATGATCTCGGTCGCCCGCAGCCCGTCTTCGCCGCCCACCAGGGGCTGTTTGTCGTTGCACACGCAGTCCACAAAGTGATGGATACTCTCGGTGCCAAAGCCCAGCTGGCGCCCGTGAATGAAGACGTCCAGGGTGGTGTCCTGGTAGGGGATGTTGTTCCAGTTCTTCCCGATGGCGTTGGTATATTTTTCGATCATGCGGTTGTGGCTGGTGTCGATGCACACCGTGCCTTCCGAGCATTGCAGGTTGCATTTCAGGTCGAAGATGGAAGGCGAGTTGGGCGAGACGATCCAGGAATGTTCCAGGTTGGCCACACCACCGTTCTTGAACTGCAAGATCAGGGCGAAGAAATCGGGGGTGTCGATCCCCTTGGAGGTGAGCACGCCCTGGCGGGCCACAGCGTAGACCTCTTCCACCTCGTCCTGGTACAGCCAGCGCACGGTGTCGATGGCGTGCGGCCCCAGGAACCACAAGGCGCTGGACTTGCTGCCCCACGAGATATATTCCAGGGGCACGAACATGGTATCGCTCAGGCGGAAGTAGATATATTTCAGCTCACCCAGCTCGCCCTGGCGCAGGCTCTGGTAGGCGTTGAAGAAAGGCGGGCTCCAGCGGTTGTGCAGGTCTACCATGAGCTTGACGCCCTTCTCCCGGCTGGTGCGGATGATCTGCAGGCTCTCGTCGATGCTCATGGCCATGGGTTTTTCCACCAACAGGTGTTTGCCCGCCTCCACCACGGCCAGGGCCGGCCCGGCGTGGGCGAAATCCGGGGTGGCCACCGACACGGCCTCGATCTCCGGGTCCTTCAACATCTCCTCATACGAGGTGTAATACTTCGGGATGTGATATCGGGCGGCCACGCTTTTGGCCAGTTCCTCGTTGAGGTCACACACAGCCACTAGATTGACCTGCGGGTCCGCGATCAGCGTACGAACGTGGATCTGGCCCCAGATTCCCACCCCCACAATCCCGTAATTGATCGGTCGCTTTGTGCTCATCTTTTTCTCGTTCCCTTTCGGTTCTGATATGGCGTTCTGGATTGAAAATTGCGTTTTCGGTACCCAACTACTCTACCCGAAAGCTCCATCGGGCAAATCTTTGCGGACAAATTGAGCGTAGGTGGCCATAGCCTGCTCATCGACTGCGACCCCAACGCCCATACAGGCCATCAACACACTGCCCACCACCGGCGAATAACGCGGGGTCACCACCTTGCTCAAAGGCAGCAGCTCGTGCAGGGCCTGGCTGAACAGCTCGGTCAACAGGCAGCTCTTCAACAGGCAGTTGCCCACCGGCGCCACGTCGATGGCGGCGCCGGCCAGGTCTAACTGCCTGGCCACGCTCCACACTGCCAGGGCCAGTTCGTAGCCGGCCTTGCGCACGATCGCGTAGGCCACCCGGTCCCCGTTCTGGGCGCAATCGATCACCACCGGGCAAAGGTTGGAGAGGAGCACCCGGGGGTTTGGGCTGGCATAGATGATGTTCGAGGCCAGCTGCGGCGTAGCCGCCTGGATGGTGCCCAACAGCCGTTCCAGCAGAACGGTCTCCTCTTGCGAGCGGCCGTCGTAGTAGCGCAGGGCAGAGATCAGCCCCTGGGACCCGATCCAGTACCCCGAGCCCTCGTCCCCCAGCAAACTGCCCCACCCGCTCGAAATGGCGATCTGTCCGGCGGTGTTGCGGCCGGCGCACACCGCCCCGGTGCCGGCGTTCATGCAGATGCCCGCCCCGGTGCCAATCGCCCCGGTCAGGGTGGCGATGGCGTCGCTCGCCACGATGAGCTTGCCGGCCTCCGGCAAAATTCCCTGGACGAGCTGGTTGAACGGGGTATCCTCCAGGCCATGGAGCACGCCGGACAGGCCAAAGCAGGCCGACAGGACGTGGTCGTCGGCGCCCAGGCCGGCCGCCAGCATGGCGTCTTTCAAAGCTTTGGCCGATTCGTGCTCTCCCGTAGCATACAGGTTAGACCCGGCCGCCAGACCTCTGCCCAGTACCCTGCCTTTTTCGTCCGCCAGCAGGCACTCGGTCGTACCACCACCACCATCGACTCCTAGAATGACGTTGCGGCTCATTTAACCGCTCCCAGGGTCAAACCGCGCACCAGGTATTTACGGGCCAACACGGCCAGGATCAACACGGGCAGGGTCGTCAGCAAGCCCATGGCCGTCATTTCGCCCCAGACGATACCGCGCACGGTCTGAAACTGGGAGGTCAGCGTCGGCATGGTCCTGGAATGATTGGTAGCCAGGAAGAGGGCCAGGCCAAACTCGTTCCAGGTTTGAATGACCAGCAGCGCCGAAGTGGCAAACAGTCCCGGCCGGGAGAGGGGCAGGATGATCTGGGTCAACACCTGGAACTGGTTGGCGCCATCCACGAAGGCGGCGTCCTCAATATCTTGCGGGATCTCCTCGAAGTAGCTCCTCAACATCCAGATGGCAAAGGGCAGGTTGAAGGTCAGGTAGCTGAGGATGAGCAAGAAGCGCGTGTCGAGGATGTGCAGAAAATTTCCGATGAGGAACAAAGGGATGATGCCTGCAATAGCCGGCAAGAAGCGGATCGACAAAATCCACCCGGCCAGCGCCTCTTTATTTTTGAACTTGTACTTGGC
>JAAZNB010000139.1 GCA_012798515.1 Chloroflexota bacterium | reverse complement strand
GAAAGATTGCTGTACTGGCAGAAGAGGGCCTTCCGTGAATGGGCTTTCCGCCCTGGACCCATGTTTACCTACTTGAAGATGTTATTTAGCGACGTTTCAACCATTCGTTCGGCCCTCAGTGTCGGATTCCAGCATCTGAGCTGGGCCTCCACCGACACGGGCAGTGGGGTAGATTAATTCTCGTTCTACGAACATTACCGGGCCGGTAGAGAAAACTACCGGCCCAGGTTAGGAATTATTTGATTTATATTATTGAACTTGTAATGGGATGCCACACCCTTTTTTACGAAATAAATCCAGATCGATTACCTACGATGGAGCCGTCCTATGGGCAAAGTGATGAATGAAATCAAACGGAGAATCAACCACGGTACTGTCAAGTTTGCAGCCATCCTGTTCATCGTCAGCTTTGTGCTGGTGAACGCAGTACCGGTGCAGTCTCACAATCTTGAACAAGGCAACCAGCCATGGACCCGGCCGACCAACCTGTCAAAATCTGGGGGAGCCAGTAATCCATTTATGGTGATGGATAAAAATGGAAACCTCCACCTGATCTGGCAAGACGTAGTCACCCTGGAGTTCTACTATACGGAATATACTGATGGCAGTTGGTCAGCACCGGAGCAGGTGAATTTTCCCTTCGAGTCGTCCTTCTCCTTGATCGAGCCGCTGACCCCCGATCGTTTGAAATTCATTGCCGATAAACGGGGCTACATCCATGTCTTCTGGATCGACTATACCAACACGCTGTACTACAGCATGGCCTGGGCAGATTCGTTTGGGTTGAGCAATGCCTGGCAGACACGCCAGCGTCTGGCGGAATCAGCCACCGACCTGGATGTAGATCTGGATGCAGCCGGCGACCTGCACCTTGCGTATATCCGTAAATTGGGCTCGACCTATACCCCCACCGGTGTGTATTACCGCCGGTTGTTACACACCACATCGCGGTGGACAGATGGCACCTTGTTAGATGAATCTCAGTATTACCGTACCGCATCGGTCGAGACATCGAACATCGATGTTGCGGTGACGAATGAGGACGGGCAGGATATGGTCTACCTGGCCTGGGACAACCGGGCGCGCAACCGGGTGTACCTGGCGTATTCGAGTGATAACGGCACGACCTGGGCTGACCCCATCGAGGTGGATGGCCCTGAAGGCTCAGCCGGGCCGGTAGATGCGATCAATATTCACGCCGGCTCGTATGGCCAGGATGCCGTGGTGATCTGGCAGCTCAACCAGCCGGGCGAAGATTGCACTCAGAACTACATTTCAACGCAAAACAGTGGGAACGATTGGAGCAGTCCCCAGCGGATGTTGACGGACATTCAGGGCTGCGCGACCAATATCAACTTTTTCACGAATCCCGACGGCCTGATTTTCATGTACTTTGTGCTCAACGACCAGGTATACCTGATGGCCTGGAATGGAGAAAAATGGAGCAAGGCTGAGGTCCAGACCACGTTATCCACTTCGGTCAACCCGGATACCTTCACGGCATTGGATTTCCGTACCGGACCGGTGGTGAACAGCCCGGAAAACGTCCTGTACGCGGCGGGCGCCGATTCGGGTGAAGAGTCGGACGTATGGTTCACGCAGCGCAACCTGGGCAGCGTGGATGACTGGCTCCCGGCGGAGACGCCCTGGCTCAAACCTACCTCAGTGTTGAACAGTGAAACCAGCATCAGCGCGAATGCCATGACCGCCGACCAGTACGGCCAGCTGCACGTCTTCTGGAGTGAGGCCGGTGGCACAGGGGACGGCCTGGCAATCCATTACTCCCAGTGGGATGGGAAACGTTGGACCAGCCCGGCAGACGTGGTTTCTGAGCCGAATGGGATGGTCGGGGCGTTGAAAGCGATCAGCCAGAAGGATAAAATCTATCTGGTGTGGAACGACCCGACGACCGGGAAAATCTCATTCAGTATGGTGCCGGCTAATCTGGCAGTCAACGCGGAATCCTGGTCCCAGCCGGTGGTCCTGCCGGGCACGCAGTCGGCCAGTATTTCACCCGATATTGCCCTGGACGAGAACGGTACGATCTACGTGACCTACGCCACGCCGGTGAACCAGGGGCGGGGTATCTATCTGACGTCATCGATGGACGATGGAATTACCTGGAACGCTCCGGTACAGGTGTTCGATGCGGAAGCGGCGAATTGGATCATGGTAAATGAGCCTAAGTTGGCCGTGGGAGAGGGCGGTAAGATGTTCCTGCTGTGGGCACGGTACCAGGTACCTCCCGAGAGCCGTCCGCTGGAGTTATATTACTCGTATTCGAGCGATTACGGGGCTGCCTGGAGCGCTCCCGAGGCGATCACCAACAACCCGGCATACTGGAGCCAGGTTGTAGTGGCCGGAAATGGGGCTGTGCACCGGGCCTGGGAAGAAATGGAAGCGGGCGTGTATACCGTCTGGCATCAGGCGTCACAAGATGGCGGTAAAACCTGGAGCAATCCAACTCCGTTCGAGAACTTCAGTCAGTCGCTCGAGCCGACCGATCTGGTGTTGGATACCCAGGGCGAAGTGCATATGCTGCAAGTTCGTAACATGGAGCAACGGGGCTACGTCCTACAGCACTGGCTGTGGAATGGCCGCCTGTGGTCTGTAGTCGATTTCGTGGACCTGGATTTGCAGCCCGACACCAGCCAGATGCTGTCTTTGATCGGGACGGCTGCCAACGGGCACCTGGCTGCGCTTTACAATGTGCTCACGCCGGATAAAGACACCAATGCGGATCGGGACATCCTGTACCTGACCGAACGAATTCAGCCGGCCGATGTGGTGATGCAGCCTACGCAGGTGGTGGCTTCGATCCAGGGCGATGTATCTCCGTTGGGCAACACCCCGGTGTCCGTCGCGGCGACTCCAACGACGACCTTCCCGGTTACGGGCAATGCCTCGTCGCCGATCACCAATTGGACCGGATTGATTATTGGCGTTATTCTAGCAGCCGTCTCTGTGGTGGTATTCATCATCGTTGGCGTACGCATGGCAGGGAGAAAGCCATAAAGCGCCTGGCGTCATTGCAGAATTTATAGTAGACGGGAAGGAAGTGGTCATGAAAACCGTTATCTTAGCCGGTGGATTCGGCACGCGCATTAGCGAAGAGACGACAGTGCGACCCAAGCCCATGGTCGAAATCGGAAATCGTCCTTTGCTGTGGCACATCATGAAAATTTACTCAGCTTATGGGTTGAACGATTTCATTATCTGTTGTGGCTATAAAGGTGAGGTGATCAAGAATTATTTTGCGAATTACATGATCAACAATTCTGACATCACATTCGACATGCGTAATAACGAGATGACCGTGCACCGCTACGCCAAAGAGCCCTGGCGGGTGACCCTGGTTGATACAGGCGATAAAAGCATGACGGGTGGACGCCTGAAGCGTGTACGCGATTACGTGGGCAACGAGACGTTCTGCTTTACATATGGCGACGGTGTCACGGATGTCAACATCCAGGAGTTGGTGGCTTTCCATAAGGCGATGAAGAAACGCGCCACCCTGACGGCAGTGCAGCCACCCGGCCGTTATGGAACGTTTACCCTGTCTGAGGGCCAGACGGCGATCACCAATTTCCGGGAAAAACCGCAAGGGGATGGAGCGTGGATCAACGGTGGCTTTTTCGTCCTGGAGCCGGAAGTTTTTGATTACATCGCAGGCGATTCCACTGTATGGGAACAAGAGCCGATGACCCGCCTCTCTCAGGAAGGCAACCTGATTGCTTTCCGCCACGATGGCTTCTGGCACTCGGTCAACACCTTACAGGATAAGAATGTCCTGGAAGAGCTGTGGAAGAACGGGAATACCCCTTGGAAAGTGTGGACGGATTAATCACAAAAGGAATGTGCAAATGAAAAAGCTGCTTGTAACCGGGACAGGGGGGTATATCGGGTGTATGCTGGGGCCATATCTTGAAAAGCATGGCGATCAGGTAACCGGGGTGGACACGGGATATTACCTGGATGGCTGGCTGTACAACGGCCTACGGCAGACACCGAAGATGATCATCAAAGATATCCGTAACATCACCACCCAGGACCTGGAAGGGTACGATGCAGTGATTCACCTGGCGGAACTCTCCAACGATCCCCTGGGCCAGCATAACCCAGAAGTGACTTACCAGATCAATCACATCGGATCGGTAGAGCTGGCCAAGCGGGCCAAGGCGGCCGGTGTGCAGCAGTTTATTTATACCTCGTCGTGTAGCGTCTATGGCGTTGGCACCGATGACATCAAGAACGAGGAGACCCCGCCCCAGCCGCAGACGGCGTATGCTCAATGCAAAGTGCTGGTCGAGCGCGACGTGCAGGCCCTGGCAGACGATCATTTTTCACCTACCTTTTTGCGCAATGCCACGGCCTTTGGGGCTTCGCCTCGCATGCGCTTCGACGTGGTGTTGAACAATCTGAGTGGCCTGGCCTGGACGACCAAGGAAATCCGCCTGACCAGTGACGGCTCGCCCTGGCGGCCCCTGGTGCACGTCCTCGACATTTGCGAAGCGGTGCGCTGCACGTTAGCGGCGCCTCGCGACGCAGTGCATGGCCAGATCTTCAATGTGGGCGATACCCAGGCCAATTATCGCGTGCGTGAAATCGCTGAAATCGTGTCTGAGACTTTCCCTGGTTGTGGCCTGTCTATCGGAAAGAGCGATGGTGACAACCGCAGTTACCGGGTATCTTTTGATAAAATCAAGGCCTGCCTCCCGGATTTTCAATGCAAATATACCCCCCGGCACGGGGCGGAAGAACTTCGGAAAGTATTCGAGTATATCGATATGTCGAGCGATACGTTCCAGTTCCGGGCCTTTACCCGCTTGAAGCAGTTGAAACACCTGATCAACACCCACCAGATCGATGAGCAGTTCTTCTGGAGGGAAATGTGATTTTTACCGAAACGAGCCTGCCGGGCGCCTACGTGATCGAAATCGAAAAACGGGAGGACGCCAGGGGGTTCTTCGCCCGCAGTTTTTGCCAGCACGAGTTCCTGGCACGCGGCCTGGCTCCGACCGTGGCCCAGGCGAATATCTCATACAATCGCCACACGGGCACACTGCGGGGAATGCATTACCAGGGGGAACAGGCGCCCGGGACGAAGTTGGTGCGCTGCGTGCGCGGCGGGCTGTACGACGTGATCATCGACCTCCGCCCGGGGTCAGCGACATACCTGCAGTGGACTGCGGTGGAACTAAGCGGCGAGAATTACCGCATGTTGTATATTCCCCAAATGTTCGCGCATGGCTTCCTGACCCTGTCTGACGATACCGAGGTGTTGTACCTGGAATCGCAGTTTTATACCCCGGGGGCGGAAAAAGGCGCCCGCTACGATGATCCCGCGTTTGCGATTGCCTGGCCGCAGCCCATCCACGTGATCTCAGAAAAAGATCGGAATTGGCCAGACTTCAACGATCCAGCAAATCTTTGTTAAGAGGCGATATTTATGGCACCCAATTGCCGTTTTTGTGGGACCCCCTTACAGCACACTTTTGTCAACCTGGGGGTATCCCCGGTGGCGAACGATTACGTCAGTGAAAGCCGGCTCAACGAAATGGAGCCTTTTTACCCATTGCATGTTTACGTATGCGAGCAATGTTTCCTGGTCCAGTTAGAGGAATTCGAGAGCCCGGAACAAATTTTTGGAGACTACGCCTATTTCTCTTCTTATTCGGTATCCTGGCTAGAACATGCCAAAAAGTACGTGGAGATGATGATCGAGCGCTTTGGTTACAACCAGACCAGCCAGGTCATCGAGCTGGCCAGCAACGACGGTTACCTGTTGCAATACTTTGTGGAACACAATGTCCCTGTGTTGGGGATCGAGCCGGCCAGGAACGTGGCGCAGGCCGCCATCGAGAAAGGCATCCCCACCAGGAGTGAGTTCTTTGGCCAGGCGCTGGCCCGTAGCCTGGTGGGTGAAAAGATCTCCGCCGACCTGATCCTGGGAAATAACGTGCTGGCCCACGTGCCGGACGTGAATGACTTCGTGGGTGGCATGAAGCTGGTGTTGAAACCCGGCGGTGTGATCACCATGGAATTTCCCCACCTGATGCGTCTGATGCTGGAAAACCAGTTCGACACCATCTATCACGAGCATTTTTCGTATTATTCGTTCCTGAGTGTGGAAAAAATCTTCGCCCACCATGGACTGGTGTTGTTCGACGTAGAAGAGCTGCCCACCCACGGTGGGTCACTGCGTATTTTCGCCCGGCACGCCGAAGACTACAGTAAACCGGTGAGCGAGCGGGTCATCGAGCTGAAAGAGCGCGAGCAACAAGCCGGCTTCGAGTGCCTGGAGACCTATGCGACTTTCTCCCGCCAGGTGGAGGAGACTAAAAGGAGCCTGCTGTCTTTCTTGATCCAGGCCAAGAACGAGGGCAAACGCGTGGTGGGTTATGGAGCACCGGCAAAAGGTAATACGTTATTAAACTACTGCGGGGTGCGCACAGATTTCATCGATTTTACCGTGGATCGCAGCCCACACAAACAGGGCCTGTACCTGCCCGGTACGCACATCCCCATCTATGCTCCGGAGAAGATCTTCGAAACCCGCCCGGATTACGTCCTCATCTTGCCCTGGAATTTGAAAGACGAAATCTCCCAGCAGATGGCCGGCATACGCGAGTGGAACGGAAAATTCGTGGTTCCCATCCCAACCACGCAAGTGTTTTAAACCCCCCTGGTTTGGGCGAGATAATCAAATGAAAATCACACCAGATCTCGACGCTGAAAAATTGGGACAGGAGATGTACGATCTGATCGTGCAACTCTATCCCATTTGCCGGAGCATCACCGGGGAGGGAATCCGCCAGACACTGCGTGCACTCCAGGATATCATCCCCCTGGAAATCCACGAAGTACCCAGCGGCACGCAGGTCTTCGATTGGACCGTTCCGCAAGAGTGGAATATCCGTGACGCTTATATCCAGAATGCGAGCGGGAAGCGGGTGGTTGATTTTCGCCAGAGCAACCTGCATGTGGTCAATTACAGCGTGCCGGTCAAGGCTCGTATGACGTTGGAAGAGCTGAGACCGCACCTGTACACGCTGCCGGACCATCCGGACTGGGTTCCCTACCGCACCACGTATTACCACGAGGATTGGGGATTCTGCCTGAGCCACAACACGCTGACCGGATTGGAGGAGGGTGAATACGAGGTGTGCATCGACGCCACCCTGGCGCCCGGATCACTGAGTTATGGCGAGTTTTACCTTCCCGGTGAGATCCAGGACGAATTCTTGATCTCCTGCCACGCCTGCCACCCTTCACTGTGCAACGACAACCTGTCGGGGATTACGCTGGCGGCGATGCTGGCAAAGACCCTGCAGGGAGTCGAACGGCGCTATTCGTACCGCTTCCTGTTTATCCCCGGCACGATCGGTTCTATCACCTGGCTGAGCCTGAACAAAGAACAGGCCAGGCGCATCCAACACGGGCTGGTAGTGACCTGCGTGGGTGACCCGGGAAACTCAACCTACAAACAGAGCCGGGATGGGAACGCTGAAATCGACCGGGCTGTAGCCCACGTCTTGAAACATTCTAGTCAGGCCTACGAGATCCGTGAATTCATCCCGTATGGCTATGACGAACGCCAGTATTGTTCTCCCGGCTTTAACCTGGCCGTCGGCTCATTGATGCGAACCCCCAATAACCAGTATCCCCAGTATCATACCTCTGCCGATAACCTGGAACTGGTTCGCCCAGAGTACCTGGCCGATTCCTTCGAAAAATATCTCAAGGTGATCGAGCTTATCGAAGGCAACCGCAGCTATATCAATCTCAACCCGTATTGTGAACCCCAGCTGGGCAAACGCGGTTTATACCAACCGATTGGCGGATATGGCGACAACAAATCGTTCCAACTGGCCATGCTGTGGGTGTTGAACCAGTCAGACGGGAAACATTCACTGCTGGACATTGCCGAACGGGCAGGGATGGCGTTCGATATGATCTATGCCGCGGCTGCCCGGCTGGAAGAAACCCAACTGCTCAAAGAACAAGGATCATAAACTTCGTGTATTCATTAACTGGCCAGAATATTCTCATCACCGGTGCAAGCGGGTTCCTGGGCAAGCATCTGCGCAGGCGTCTGGAGAGTCTGGACGTCGAACTCCACCTGGTATCCCGCCGCGAGCAAAGCTCGTCACGGCCCAATACCTGTTGGTGGCAGGGGGACTGCGCGGACAACCACTTTGTTCAGAACGTCGTCAAGCAGGTTCGACCGGCGGTGATATTCCATCTGGCAGGCAACGCCACCGGGCAAAGGGAATTGAAATTCGTTTTGCCTACTTACCACGATAATTTAACCGCTACAATCAATGTATTGACGGCGGCTACAGAAAATGGCGTGAGCCGCATCGTGCTGGCCGGCTCGCTCGAAGAGCCCAGCGCAGCGGAGGAGGAGGTGATCCCATCATCACCTTATGCCGCCGCGAAATGGGGGTGTTCAACGTATGCGCGTATGTTCCACGCCCTGTATGGCACGCCGGTGGTCATTCCCAGGATCTTTATGACCTACGGGCCGCTGGTCGAAAACCGGAAAAAACTGGTGCCTTACGTGATCCAATCCTTTTTACACGATGAAGCGCCGATGTTGAGTAATGGCGATCGTTTTATCGATTGGATCTACGTCGAAGACGTGATCGACGGGCTGGTAAGAATGGCCGCGATCCAGGGTATCGAAGGCGAGACGTTCGACCTGGGTTCCGGGGTGCTGATCTCAATTCGCGATCTGGTGGCCAGGATCGCTCGCCTGACCCAAGCCAGCGTAGCCCCTGTCTTCGGAGCCTTGCCCCAGCGCCAGATGGAACAAGAACGAGTGGCCGATGTCGCCAAGACCAGTGCTCGTTTGGCGTGGGAGCCCCGGGTTGGGTTGGAAGAGGGCCTGTCCCAGACGATTGAATGGATGAAGAACAGCCTGGCGTCCGACGTTCCCGATCAGGAAGTGAGCGCGAATTCACGCGGTTGAATTTGTAGCAGCCGGATGGGAAGCCAGTCATCAACTCAGATTATGAGCGATGTAAAAATGAGGTGTGGGGGCACCCGGATCGAGGACTTCATGGCTCCGCAAGGATACGTGGCGTCATCTGTTGTGTGTGCACGGGAAGCAGCAGGTTTACTAATTAATGGATCAAAATCAAATATCTGAAGCGCAGTCCTCATCCCTCAACCGGCTGATTTTTAAAAATGCCTCATTCGTGACCATTGGCATGATCGCTTTGAAAGCGATCAATTTCCTGTTCAACGTTCTGGTGGTGCGTCGTTTAGGGGATGAGCGTTTCGGCCAATACTCGGTCGTACTGGCCTTTGTGGGGATCTTCCAGATCTTTGCCGAACTGGGTATTTCCCAATTCGTCACGCGGGAAATCACCCGGGACCACGAAAAAGTCCACAACTATTTCTGGAACCTGGTCGTATTGCGGGTGCTGCTGGCCTTGATTGGAATGGCGGGAATCCCCCTGGCCGCCATGGAGGCGCAGTATTCGCCCGAATTGGTGCTGGGTATCTTTATCTACGCCACCAGTTTCCTGCTGTCGGCCTTTAGCGTCCCGCTGGCCTCGGTGTTGAGAGCCCACGAACGGCTCGATTACGTTACCTTAATCGACGTATCGGCGCAGATCGTATTTATCATCTTTGGCTCGATCTTCCTGTTCAGCGGCCTGGGGTTCCTGTGGCTGATCGTAGCCAGCCTGATCGGCATCTTGCCCAGGATCGGAATTGCAATCTGGGCATTTTACAAGATTGGCCTCAATCGCATTCCATTCAATATCGACGTGCGCACCTGGCCGCACCTGGTGCGGGCCGGGATCCCGTTTGGGATCATTTCCTTGATGATGTCGATTGCGTACAGCATCGATACTGTGATCCTGAACCAGTATGTCTCTAAAGAGGAAGTCGGTTGGTATAACGTCGCATATAACCTGATCTTCTCCCTGATGATGTTTTCGTCGAGTTTCCAGGCCGCTATGGTGCCCTCGCTATCGCGAGTGTTCGTACAGGATCCGCTCAAGGTACAGCGCTGGTATTATTCTTCGGTGAAAGTGATCTTTATGATCTCGATCCCCATCTCGGTGGGAGGATTGTTCGTAGCTTATCCTTTGATCCAATTCCTGTACACACGCGAATTCTTGCCGGCGGGACTGGCGCTGCAAATTTTGATCTGGGACGTGCCTCTACTGATGTTTGCCGGATTTTGCGGTGACATGACCACCATCACGACCGAAGAACGTTCAGCGGCGCGCATCAATACAGTCAACACCCTGGCGAATATCGTGTTAAACCTGATCTTTATCCCGCGCTTTGGAATGGTGGGGGCGGCGCTGGTGACGGTGACCACGGATGCGGTCAGCGCTTTGCAGTTCCACTTCTTGCTCAAGCGAAAATTACAATTGCCCAGCATCGTACGCGAATTCGTCAAGATCATCGCAGCCTCTATCTTGATGGGAGGGATCCTCTACCTGGTGCGCGGCCTGAACCTGTTCGTACAAATTGGCATCGGGGCAAGCACCTACTTTGCTATGGTCTGGCTGTTTCGGGTGCTCAGCGAGCAAGAATTGAATACACTGCGCCAGGTGTTTGCCCGAATCCGGCTGACTGTATTACCCAACAAGTCTACCTAGACCACGGAAGACGTATTGATGAACCAACCTCCCTCCGTAGCGATCATCATTCTCAACTGGAACGGTAAAGCGGACACGCTGGCCTGCCTGGAGTCGGTCTTCCAGATGGATTACCCCGCATACCGGGTGTTGGTGGTCGATAACGGCTCGACGGACGGCTCTGGGAAACTCATCCGTGAGCGCTTTCCGGCCGTGCGGCTGATCGAGAACGGCGCCAACCTGGGTTTTGTAGGGGGCAACAATGTCGCACTTCAAGAAGTATTGGCAGATGGCGACGAGTACGCGCTGCTGCTGAATAATGATACCGAAGTGGCGCCGGGTTTCCTGGCGCCCATGGTGGCTGCCCTGGAGGCAGATCCACAGGCGGGCATAGCCGGACCGACGATTTGTTATTACAACGAACCGGGGATCATCTGGTCGGCAGGGGGAAGCATCGATTGGAAGAAAGGGATCACCCGCATGATCGGCCTGGACGAGGCCAACACCGGCCAATATGGTACAGCGCCTGGCGAGGTGGATTTTGTAACCGGGTGTGCCCTGTTGATCAAGACCCGCGTGGTGCGCCAGATCGGTGGGTTGGAAGAAAAATTTTTCGCCTATTACGAAGAAACCGAATGGTGTGTACGGGCCCGAAACGCCGGTTATCACTGCCTGTTCGTACCCCAGGCGCTCATCTGGCATAAGATCACCCGGGTGGCCCGGGAAGCCTCGCCCCAGGTGCATTACTATATGACCCGTAACCGGCTCCTGTTTATCCGACTGGCCCGCATGGGCCTGGCTCCATTGTTGCGCACGCTGTTTCTGGATTACGGGCGCACGCTGGTGAGCTGGACGTTCAAGAAAAGGTGGCGTTCGAAAAGACCGCAACGACGGGCAATGATCCTGGCCATCAAAGATTACTGCACCGGCCACTTTGGCAAAGTAGACATGATCGCTCACTGAGAAGCTCAATGAACATATTATTCCTCTCGCGTTGGTTCCCCATACCCCCAGACAACGGTTCCAAGATCAGGATCCACGCGCTGCTTAAATACCTGTCTTTACATCACCGCATCGACCTGGTCTCGTTTACCGAGGAGCCGTTGCAGGAGGAGCAGGTCAAGGAGCTCCAGCAGTACTGCCGCACGATCCGGGTCTTTCGCTATCGCAATTCTTACCACGGCGAATCGGGGGATGGCTTCTATACCTACTTCTCGCCCGTGCCCAGGGCTTACTTGCATGCGTACAATCCTGAAGTTCAGGCTACCCTGGATGAGTTTGTCGAGAAAAATACATACGACGTCCTCATTGCTTCCCAGATCGACATGGCGATGTATGCGCAGAAATATAAGAACATCGCCCGTATCTTCGAGGAAGTAGAATTGACCACCATTTACCAGCTGGTGCTGCGGGCGGATACTCCATTACGCCGTTTTCGCAATCAGCTGACCTGGTGGAAATATTCCAACTATGTACATCGCCTGCTACAGACTTTTGATGGCTGCACGGTGGTCTCAGACCTGGAGGAGCGGCGTACTTTGAGCGTGGCGCCGGATTGTAAAAACATCGTGGTCGTGCCTAATGGGGTGGAGCCCGCCGAAAGCGGAGACGATCAGCACCTGGAATACGATCCTGAACGGCTAATCTATACCGGAGCGGTGACTTACCTGGCTAATATGGACGCGGTACGATACTTTATCGAGCGAGTCCTGCCAGTCATTCGCCGGCGAAAACCTGGGATAAAATTATGGGTAACCGGGAAGACCGCAGGCGTAGACCTCGGCCAACTGCCACACCAGGAGAATGTCTTGTTTACCGGCTACGTGGAAGATATTCGTCCCTTGATCCGCTCCAGCCTGGCCTGCATCGTCCCGCTGCGAATTGGCGGCGGCACCCGGTTGAAGATCCTGGAAGCATTATCTCACGGGACACCGGTGATATCGACCAGCAAGGGTATCGAAGGGCTCGATTTGAAGCGCGGTCGGGACGTATTGGTAGGAGATAGCCCCGAAGAATTCGCTGCCGAGGTTTTCCGGCTGATCGAACAACCAGGATTACGCCAGCAGTTGATCAGCCATGGCAGGGAAGTGGTTGACCGGTATGGTTGGGAGCAGATCGTGCAGCGTTATGAGCTTTATCTCGATCGAGTTGTTACCCAAAAAATGAATCGAGGGTAGTGCAATGGCAACAACAGACTCAAACGGTATCGTCCGGCAGGTCCAGGCCGCTATCAAACAGGATCAATTCAAGAGCACCAAGAAACGGACCCCTGAAACGGCCAAATTCGCACTCATGGTGCTGGTCATCCTGGCCTCGGTTGGCCTGGGTGTGCTGGCGGCTTTGTTGAGCCTGCCGTTTTATGTGATCATGATCGCCCTGCCGATCTTGGTGGTCTTGTTCTTCTATTTTCAGAAAAACCTGTGGCTGTCGCCTATCATCATCCTGTTAGCGGCTGCGTTCTCACCTTTTTATCTGGATACAGGTACCAACAGCGTCATTGTAGATGGGTTGCTCTTGACCATCCTGTTTGTGGGGATCTGGGTTTTGAAAATGTTCGTGGTGGATAAACGATTCCACCTTTATCCGACCCCCATGAATTTTCCGCTGTTGGCGTTCATCGTTGTAGTCCCGATCTCATTGTTGTGGAGTATTGTGTTTCGGGACGCGTCGATACAGGCGTGGGGCAGTTTTACCATGGTCCAGATCGCTACCTCAGCGGTCATGATCATGCTGGCATGTTCCTATCTGTTGGTGGCAAACGTGGTCAGGAACGTGAAAGACCTGAAAACATTGTATTGGATCATGTTGATCGCCAGCATCGCCGGTTTGTTGTATGAATTTCGAGTTATTGGCTTCGAGGTCAGCACTGGGGGCCTGTTTACAATGTGGGTGATCTGTCTGCTGACTGCTATGGCACTGTTCAACACGAAGATGCCTGTGGTGGCGCGCCTGGCAGTCCTTGCCCTGGCGATTATCTGGTTCGACTACAGCTTTGGAATTCGCATCACCTGGTTATCCGGCTGGTTGCCCGCCATGGCCGCGCTGGGATTCCTATTCTATTCCCGTTCCAAGAAATTGTTTATCTTGCTTTTATTGGTCGCAGCGGTTATCTTTGTGAGTAACACCAATTACTTCGAGGGAGTCTACCAGGCAGAACATTCCGAGAGTGGTGTCACGCGGTATATGGCCTGGTTAAAAAATTGGGAAGTTACCAGCCAGCATTTCTTGTTTGGTACCGGCCCGGGCGGTTATGCAGTATACTACATGACCTATTTCCCAAATGAGGCAATGGCCACGCATAGTAACTACATCGATGTGGTAGCGCAAACCGGTGTAGTGGGCCTGATTTTCTACCTGTGGTTTTTCGTGGCCCAGGCGCTGTTTGGTTTACGCTTCCTGAAGCGTATCCGGGGGAGGGGAGACTTTGTAGAGGGGCTGGCCTACGCCACTATGGCCGGAACTATCGGATGTATCGTGGCGATGGCTTTTGGCGACTGGCTTTTGCCTTTCCCTTACACCCAGGGTATATCGGCATACGATTACGTCATCTATAGTTGGATGTTCATGGGGGCATTGGTGGCGTTAGAGCGGCTCACGAATCCGGCGCTGCTCGACAATACAATTTTAAATCAGGCGTGAGTACCCATGAAATTTCTAATTGTTGCCACGAGCAAGAAATCACCGAATTTACTCCAAGAAATCGGTGAGGGCATTCGGCCACGGTTGGATTACATCGAGTTGGCGGATCGGATGCAGGCGACGTGGTTGGACTACGACAATAAAGCTCAAGGTGAAAACCGGTTTATTCGTGAGATCGAGGAACGGGCCAAGGTGGACCTGTTTTGGGGGATGCGTCTGGCGAGGAAAATCCGGGCAGAGAAGTACGACGTGGTCCTGAGCATGTCTGAACGGATCGGCATCTCCCTGGGGCTCTTTTTGGGGAAGAGTGTAGAGCATTACGTCATCTTGCATCACATGATGTCACCAGAGAAGCTCAAGCTATTGCGCCTGTCCGGGGCTTACCGGCAATGGAAGCTGATGTTGCCTTTGAGCAAAGCTGAAGCGAAGGCGCTTAAAGACTCCCTGGCAGTGGATACCCAAAAAGTGTACCCTTTCTTCAGCCCGGTGGATACCCGGTTTTACTACCCGGTTTGCCGGGAGAAGGGCAGTGGAGATTACATCCTCAGTGTCGGGGTGACCAACCGGGACTATTCCACCTTGATCCAGGCTATGAGTGATCTTCCAGACATTCCGTGCCAGATTTCGGGTACCAGCGCCTGGGTGCAACAAGACCAATCTTTCGACGCCGGGCAGTTACCACCCAATGTCGTATCCAAGGACTATAACCATCCCACCACGATTCGCACGGCTTACATGGGCTGCCGATTTGTGGTCGTGCCGATCCAAAAAGACACATCCCAGTGGAGCGCCGGATCGACGTCAGTTTTGCAGCCCCAGTCGATGGGCATCCCCGTTGTGGCCACCCGCGCTCCCGGACTGCAAGATTACGTCGATGACGGGAAGACCGGGATCCTGGTCGAACCGGGAAACATTGGAGCAATGCGAGAGGCCATCCAGTATTTATGGACTCACCCCGATGAAGCCTGCACGATGGGGGAAAATGGCAAGCGATGGGTGCAGGACAATTTCTCGACCGAGGCCTGGGTGGACAAGTTACACACGATCATTACCGGCCCATAAAAGTTGGTACCCAAATGAAAACTGGCAACACTGCGCAAAATCCGGCACAACCTGATCGACCGGCCAGGATCTTATTCGTCAGTCCATTCAGCAGTCTGTATGGGGGTGAATTGTGCTTCCTGGAAATCGTTACCGGTGTGGATCGGGAGCGAATCATACCTGAAGTAGTCCTGAGCGGTGAGGGGCCCTTGACCGGGCGTTTGAAGGCCGCAGGCATCAAAACAGACCAGATCGAGATGCCCTACATGACCCACCGGGGAACCCAGGGCCTTTTGTTCCTCGCCGGCCTGTTACCGGTCACCTTCCGGCTGGTGAGGCACATTCGGGCAGGGCATTATGACCTCGTTTATAACAATTCTCTTTTGAATCCTTATGGAACACTGGCGGCCTGGTTGGCCAGGGTGCCGCGCCTCTGGCACGTGCACGATATGGGCAAGAATCCGATGCTACGGTTTGGAATTACCCGTTTTGCGGGAGCCTTGTCGAACCAGTTGATTGTCGTATCCAAGGCCGTCCGGGATTTGTTTTCTGAAAAAACTCAAAAGAAAATCACCGTAGTGTACAACGGCGTGGACGTCCAATATTACGACCCGGAACAATTTGACCGCCTGGCAGTCCGTAGACAGTTTGGGATCCGGGCGGATCAAGCGGTCATCGGCTATATTGGCCGGTTTCACGAGAGCAAACGCCCCTTTGACCTCCTGGACGCGCTTCACGTCGTCCAGCAGAAATATCCAGGCGTGGTGCTATTGATGGTCGGAGAGGGTGAGTTGGGTGAGGCTCTCAAGGAGAAAGCCAGCGCCCTGGGGTTGAGTGAAAACATACGCTGGGCCGGTTATCTGGCCGATATCCGTCCGGCATTGGTGGCGATGGATGTGGTTGCGCTGCCATCTGATCACGAAGCTTTCCCCCGGGTTCCGTTGGAAGCAATGGCGATGGAGAAACCGGTCACAGCCACCCGAGTAGGGGGAATACCGGAGCAAGTGGACGATGGTTGTGGCTATCTGTATGCGGTAGGCGATACCGCGGCGCTAGCCGCAGCCTGGCTGGACGTGCTGGATCACCCGGAGAAAGCCTGCGAAATGGGGTGGCGCGGCCGGCAAAAAGTAATTCAAAATTTCCAACTGAAAGACTACGTCAATCAAATACAAACATTGCTACTCGGAATGCTTTCGCACTGATACGGCAATCCATTCCCTGAAAAATTCATTCCATTCTCAAGCCTGGTCCTATTGAGGGATACATGAAAAAATGGAACATAATCGCAGTGATCATTTTTGCTGTTCTGGTCGTATTGGGCGTGGAATACTACCTGCAAATCGGACGCAGATCTAGAGGAATTCCCTTTATCCGCAGGGATGCGATCTTTTCGTTAGGGCTTTACCATGGCGGTGCCTACGATGGCTCCCCGCTCTCGCCCAAGGAGATCACTCACATCCTTTCGGCGAGTGACATCACTGATCGAAAAGCCAAGTTCCTGGCCGATCCGTTTATGGTGCAGGAAGACGGCGTGTGGTATCTGTTCTTCGAAGTGCTCAATCAAAATTCGTTACAAGGCGACATCGGTGTGGCGACAAGCAATGACTTGAGCCATTGGACTTACCAGCAGATTGTGCTGGATGAACCCTTCCACCTCTCTTATCCGCAGGTATTCAAATGGGATGGCGATTATTACATGATCCCGGAGAGTACCGAAGACCAGGAAGTGCGACTGTATAAAGCTACCGATTTCCCCTATTTGTGGGAATACCAGACTGCCCTGTTGAAAGGGAAATACGTCGATAGCTCGATCGTCTACTATCAAAACCGGTGGTGGCTGTTCGCCAGCCCGGACGAGTGGATGGCCGGGAAACTTGACCTGTACTATGCTGACCAACTCGAAGGCCCCTGGCAAAAACATCCCATGAGTCCTATTGTGCAGGGAGACGAGCGGATCTCTCGCTCGGGGGGGCGGATCGTTTCTATTGACGGTCACCTGTTACGCTTTAGCCAGGATGATTACCCGTATTACGGGCACCAGATCCGGGCCATCGAGATCGAGGAAATGACCCCGACGACTTACCGTGAAACCGAATATTCGCCAGATCCAGTGGTAACCGGCAGCGGTAGTGGGTGGAATGCGGGTGGCATGCATCAGGTCGACTTTCACGACCTGGGGGCAGATGGATGGATTGCTTCAGTGGACGGGTTTTATTGGAAATACGTCTTCGACCTGACGTATTGATTGGCTGGCAGTGGATGCTATGGAAATTACGAAACAAGAACGCGCGGTAACAATTCTCCTGGTGATCCTGCTGCTGGGAGTATACGGCTACTTTTTCCCTCGCTGGGCAGACCCTAACCAGAACTCGCGCCTGGACATGATCGTTGCCGTCGTAGAGGATGGCACTTTCCAGATCGATCCATACGTGCAAAATACGGTGGATTATGCCAAGGTTGGGGATCACTACTACAGCGATAAAGCGCCCGGCGTGGCTTTTCTGGGAATTCCCGTCTATGCCGCTGTCAAAGGCCTGCTTGAGCTGCCTTTCCTGGAGGGTCTTACCGACCGGCTGGCCAACAACCAGTCATTTCAAGCCACCCTCAACGAAGAAGGTACGGGGGTCAACCTCCAAAAAGTGCGCTTTGCCATTGGGCAGGTGGTGCTGGCTTTTCTCTTTTCGGCTATCCCAACGGCTTTTATTGCCGTACTGATATTTATCTATACCCGCAGGATACTAAAAGGGATTCCCCTGCGGCTGGCAATTGCCCTGGCGTATGGTCTGCTGAGCCCGGCATTCCCCTACGCCAATGCGTTTTACGGTCACCAGCTCAGCGCGGCGCTGCTTTTCTGGGCCTTCTGCCTGATTTCCAGCAAAGAGACTTTCTCGCTGGGGGATCAGATCGGGATCGGGTTGCTCCTGGGGTATACAGTCGTGACAGAATATCCCATGATATTGGTTTCGGCGCTGTTGTTCGCTTACCTTTTCTTCCGGCTGTTGCGTCTGGGAAAACCGGCCAATATAGTAGGAGTGGTGGCGAGCGGCGGTGTGGTCGGTTTGCTATGGATGGGGTATAACACCTACATCTTCGGCGGGCCGTTCAGCCTGGGATACAGCTACTCTGAATTGTGGATGCCTCAACACGAAACCGGCTTCATGAGCCTGAGCCGGCCGACGTGGGATGCTTTTTGGGGCATTACTTTTGGCGCTTTCCGGGGACTTTTCTATATCTCGCCGATTTTATTGGTGGCGCTCCCCGGGCTGTATTTCTGGTATCGCAGCCGGCAAGACCGGGCCGATCTACTGGTCACTACCCTGGTTATCTTTCTGGTGATATTGTTCAATTCATCGTCGGTGATGTGGTGGGGCGGGTTTGCCGTAGGCCCTCGTTATCTGCTCCCCATGGTGCCATTCTTGATGCCGCCGGCAGCTTACTTTCTCAAGTATACTATCCGGTTCAAATGGGTACGCGCCACGCTGGGCATACTGGGGGCCTGGTCGGCCGGGATGCTGTGGACACTTACACTGGCAGGGCAATCATTTCCCCCCGATACATTTAGGAACCCGCTGATGGAATACGCCCTCCCCAATTGGGCCGAGGGGAATATTGCCCGCAATATCGGCAATATCGCCGGCTTTTCCTCCCTTTGGAGCCTGGCGCCGGTTATTGGATTCATCGCCCTTTGCATGGTTCTCATGTGGCTGGCGGTTCGTAATGCAACCAAAATGCAAGCATCGATGCAAGTTGTGTTGCAACAAGAATGAGGACGACACCCGAGAACAACATGAACAGTGCGATTTCTTCGAAAGAATTTACGAGTGAGAAGGTCATCAACAAGGCGGCTTTCCTCTCCATCACGGCGAAAGAATGGTTATTTCCTCTGGCCGTCACGGCTTTGATCCTGGCCGTGACCAGCCTGCCGTACATCTTTGCCGTAATCACTGCTCCGGATGGAAAACAATTCATGGGGATGATGTTGGACGTCCCCGATCACTTGCAGTACTTTTCCTGGATGCGGGAATTCTCGGATTCATTCCTGTCGGCCAATAAACTGACTCCCGAAGCCAATGCGCCCGTGTTTTTTAATTTGTTGTGGTGGATTCTGGGACGGCTGGGAAAGTACTTGAACCTGGGATACGCGGGCGTGTTCCAGATATTGAGGGTAGTGGGCACCAGCGCCTTCTTGATGCTCGGATATGCTTTCAGCGCAGTGGCTTTCCCCGACGTTTTCCGGCGGCGGGTGACCTTTTTGATCCTGTCCCTGTCATCGGGATTCGGCTGGGTGCTGATAGTGGCCAAATACCTGCTCTCGCTGGATGAAGTCCCTTTCCCGTTGGATCTGTACGTGGCGGAGGGAAATACCTTCCTGGGGATTTTGGGATATCCGCACTTTATCGCGGCCGCGGTCTACGTGCTGACGTTCTTGCTGGTTCTGTACGGGCAGCGTACCAACCAGCTGCGCTACGCCTTCCTGGCTGGTTTCTTTGTGCTCTTCATGGGTTGGCAGCACGCATATGATCTATGGCTGGTGTATGGGGTGTTATTGGGGTATGCCCTCCTGGTTTGGGCTCGAGACCGGGCATTGCCGCTATACCTGTTAAAAAGTGGCATCGTAATCGGCTTGATTTCCGTCTGGCCGGGGATCTATTCGTTCTTGTTGACCTCGCTGGATCCTTTGTGGAAAGAGGTCTTGAAGCAATTTGCCAACGCCGGGGTGTATACACCCAACCTGCTTCACCTACCGATTTTGATGGGGGCAGCCTTCCTCATGGCCATTGCCGCTATGATTCTGGAGAAATTCTGGCGGCTCAAGGGCGTCAGCAACGAAAGGCTATTCTTTCGGGCCTGGTTCCTGGTGAATTTTCTCCTGATCTACCTGCCTACCGATTACCAGATCCACATGCTGAACGGCTGGCAGGTGCCAATGGCAGTCTTGGCGGTGGTAGCCTTGTTCGACCATATCTATCCATGGCTGTTGAGGCACAGGACAATCCGGTCCATGCGCCCTGCCACGCTGAAAAACCTGCTTGCTGCAGGAATGCTGGCGCTCGTCCTTCCGACGAACCTGTATCTGCTGGTGTGGCGGTTTGTGGAGCTCGACCGGCACGATTATCCTTATTACCTGTACACCGACGAAATTTCCGGGATGGATTGGATCGAAGATCACGCCCACCCGGATGACGTCGTATTGAGTTCACTCAACATTGGTCAATATATCCCGGCGCTAACGGGCACGCATGCATTTTTGGCACATTGGGCCCAGACGGTGGATTTCTATACCAAGACCAGCCTGGTGGATACGTTCTATTCCGGGCAGGCCAGTGACGCCGAGCGATTAAAAATCTTGATCGATTATGGCGTTGATTATGTCTATTATGGCCCGGCAGAGCAAGCCCTGGGAGATTTCAACCCGAGCCAGGCTGGCTATTTGGAGCAGACCTTCGATTCTACCGAAGTCCGTGTTTATCGGGTGAAATGAGCGTGACATCGATGCAGGAACAAACCTCAAGACCAGCGACCACGGTCCTGGCGGCTTCACGAATTGGATTTATGGATAAGGTTCTCCCGGCTGTGCTTTTCCTGGTGACGATCATCAGCCGCGGGTTGTTCCCATCACACTATCTGTATCATTGGGACTCGGTCAATTTTGCTTTTGCCATAGTCGATTTCGACATTGCCAAAGAGCAGCCCCAGCCACCGGGCTACATCCTGTATGTCTTGCTGGTACGCGGGATCAATGTCCTGGTGCATAACGCCAACCTGGCTATGGTCTTGGTGAGTATATTAGCCAGCGCCCTGGCTGTGATCATGCTGTATCTATTGGGCCGTGAGCTGTTCAACTTGCAGACGGGAATCCTGGCTGCGTTGTTTCTGCTGATTTCTCCGCTCTTCTGGTTCTATGGCGAAATCGCTTTGCCCCATACCCTGGATGCTTTCCTGGTCATCCTGGTGGCCTATTGGGGTTGGCGGGTCTTGAAGGGAGAGCAACAGTATCTTTACCTGGAAACGGGAACACTGGCAATAGCCAGCGGTGTTCGCCCGCAAACGTTGTTATTCCTCCTGCCGGTGTACCTGTTCTCTATCCACCGGGTTCCGTTGAAAAAGATCATTCTGGCCGGTTTGCTGGGTTTTCTGATATGCCTGGCCTGGTTCGTACCGATGATCCAGGATACGGGTGGACTTACCCGCTACCTGGAAGTGATGGACCAATTCAGCATGCGTTTTCAAGAAAGCACCTCGATCTTTCTGGGGGCGGGAGCGTTTGGCTTGGTCCGCAACCTGACCAAGCTGGCTTTGTATTCCGGTTACGGGGTCGGGTTAGCAGCTGTGCCATTCGCTGCCCGGTTGGTTTTCCGGCGCCGGGTACCGGGTGAATTGGAAGACCGCAGGATGGCTTATGTATTTTTGGTATTGTGGACGGCGCCGGCGTTTTTATATTACTTATTCGTTCACATGGGTCAGCAAGGCCTGGTGTTCGTCTATTTACCGGCCATACTGATCTTTGGCGCCTGGGTAGGCGACCGGTTGATGCGCAGCTATGGGACACCGGCGCAGGTGCTCATTGCAGCCTGTATCGTCCTCAATGGAGCGATCTTCGTCCTGGCCCCGGAGTTTCCCTTACCAGGGCGCTCGTCGATACGTTTATTGACCCGGCAGACGATCCAGCAGTCGGATGTGTACCTGCACAGTCGCATTGCAGCTATCGAAGAGAACTTTTCGCCGGCGAACACCTCGATCCTGGCGACAAACTGGCACCACGTGGAATATTATCTGCCGCAATTCAAGGTTATCGAATTCGATATCGGCAGTAAATGGGAAATTGATGCGGGTGAGCCGACGAGCGTGGGGACCGTGCAAGTGGGCAGCGATGATCTTCTTTTGCAGGGACAGGCAGGAACGGCTATCGTCTTGTTCGACCCGGAACTATCTGAATTCAACCAATCTCCCCAAGAGACGAGAAGCCTGAAACTAGCAGAGGGGCAAGCGCTTGAATATTTCCAGGTGGAAGGCGCAGAGACATTCCTCCTGGAGGGCGGTACGTTCCGCCTCGTTCCATAGACTTGATTTCGTGAGTGTAAAATATACCCCGGTGTGTTGTTTTCACTGTAAAATGGGATTTGTTCCAATATTGCCTGACAAACTACCGGCATTAGGATGTGTTTTCTTTAGCCCAAAGCCATCTGCCATCACGATGTCGATTTAACATTCAAGGGAGCTCAACGTGTTTCAATTTCCATACCATAAAGCAGCCCGAATTATCATATTTTGTTCTTTGCTTGCGGTCCTGATAACGTCCGGTTACCAGAGTGGAAAAGCGATGCAAGCGTGGCAGCAAGGGGGAGTTTGGGACGAGCCGGTGCGGGTTCCGTCGCCGGACAAAACCAGTTCCTGGTTCCCTGATTTGGCGGTTGACAGCCAGCACAATGTTTATGTTGTCTGGTCTGAGTCCGATAATTTTGTGAAACCAAAAACAAATCAGGAAGAGGACAAACTACCCGAATCGGAGGGCATTGCCCAGATTCCCGATGAGATGAAGAATTTAATCGAGAGCGTCTATCTTTCGATGTGGGACGGGCGGCATTGGTCCCAGTACATTGACCTGGTTCCTCCGCAGGCGGATATTTCCCGTACGGCGCTGACCATCGATGGATACGATAATCTGCATTTACTGTATGGCGCAACTCCGTTTGGCCTTTTCTACTCAGAATCCTCCGATATGAATGCGTTTTCAGCTTCAGCCTGGTCGGCTCCGGCGCTACTAAACGAGAATGCAGGTACGTATTACAGTGATATGGCGGTTTATGGCGACAAGCTTTACGTCGTATATGACGATGCTGGGCTGTCGAGTCCGACCTGTATCAATTGTGGCGATATCTATTTCAGATATTCACCTGACCTGGGAAAGAACTGGTCTATACCGCTTTCCTTGCGGCCCTCCAATATCGGATCGAGCCGCTCGCAGATTGAAGTGGACCAGTATGGCCGGGTGTACGTGACCTGGGATGAGGGTTGGGATCGCTTGAGTGGTGTGGGTGTACCAGATCATGGCATTTTTATGTGGTATGACCCAGAGAAAGATCTGTGGTCTGATCCTAAGATCATTGATTACCCCGCTTCAAGCGATATGCAGCTCACTGTGGGGGTGGATGGTGAAGGGGGGATCTTGTTGGTGTGGCGCACATCCTCCAGTTCATATCCCGGGATCTATTACTTGTGGTCCTCTGACTTTGGAGAGACCTGGAGTGTACCCCAGACGATCCCCAATATTTATGCCAGTTCATTGAGTAATTATTTTGACGTCTACGATATGGCGACCGATTCGGCCGGGCACATCCACCTGCTGGCAGCCGGCATTCCTCCTGCCGACCTGAATCAAAGTACGACCACCGGTACCGGCCAAGACACAGCCCAGGTCAGCGCGGACCTGCCTGGCCTGTACCATCTGGAGTGGGATGGTGAACGTTGGTCGATCCCGATCCGCGTGTATCGGGGCGGATGGTATCCCGAGTATCCTCGTCTGGTGATCGACGACGGCAACCAGATGTATGCGACCTGGTTCTTACGCCAGGACCTGTTCGAGCCCAATGCACCCCACCAGGTCTGGTTTGCGCATGGCCAGCTGAATACGCCTTATTTGCAGAAGACGGCTATGCCCACCCTGACGCCTACTTCGGCGGAGGAGAATTCACAGGTCTCACAGGTAATCGGGCAAGATTCGGCTTTACTCGATCCGCAACTGGTCGGGCAGCCTTCGGAAAGCGATGAAGGCCTGGCCGTTTACACGGAAGTCGATGATTATCTGATGATTTTGAAAGGACTCATCCCGGCGACTTTGTTCCTGGTCGTAGTGATGTGGACTATTCGCCGGCACCGGAATGAATAAAGGTCAATTGGCGACAACACTGCAACAAAAAGGGAAAGTCGATGGACTTGTCGATCATTGTCGTAAGCTGGAACACACGTGACTTATTGGTGAAATGTCTTGAATCGATTTATAGTAATGCTCCTCGTTATACCTTCGAAGTCTTTGTCGTCGATAACGATTCCAGCGATGACAGCGTTGCAGTCGTGGAGCAGTCTTTCCAGGATGTCTACCTGATCAAGAATACAGACAACGTAGGCTTTGCCCGGGCAAACAATCAAGCGATCCACCATTGTAGTGGCAGGTATATTCTTTTGTTGAACTCGGATACCGAGGCTCTGCCGGACGCATTCGATGAAATGATCGCTTTCTTGGACCAGCACCCGGATGCCGGGGCCGCCGGCTCATATCTGATTGGTGCGGACGGCCGGCTGCAGAATTCGTGTTATCCGGAGTATTCCCTGTTCCGGGAGGTCTGGCGGTTATTGTACCTGGATAAACTCAAACCGCTGGCTTTGTATGACATGGACAGGTGGGACACGGAAAAACCCCATGAGGTAGACGTCATCCAGGGGGCCAGCCTGCTCTTGCGCCGTGCGACGCTCGACCTGACCGGCTTGCTCGACGAAGATTACTTCATGTATTCAGAAGAAGTCGACCTTTGCCACCGGATCAAGAAGAACGGCTGGAAGCTGTATTGGGTGCCTAAATCACGGGTCATCCATTACGGGGGACAGAGCACCAAGCTGGTGGCCGAGAAAATGTTCTTACGCCTTTACCAAAGCCGGGTGCTTTACTTTCGTAAAAACTATGGGAGCCTGGCAGCTTTTGTCTACAAACTAATCCTGTTATTCAATTCTGTGCTGAGATTAATCTTCAGCCCTTTGGTATTCCTGTCTCGTTCCGAGAGCAGGAAGCGAAAAATTAAATTGATTACGTATTACCGGCGATTGATCTTATCGTTAAATAAAATGTAATTTCACTTCGAGGCAATTCATCCACGAGATTTCAATGCGCATTCTTTTTATCTCTCAAATCATTCCCTGGCCGCCTGATGCGGGCCCGAAAGTAAAAACCTGGAACGTTCTTCGCTACCTCAAGGAGAGCGGTCACCAGGTCGTTCTGGTTGCGTTTGCCCGAAAAGAGGAAGAAGCTTCCATACCGTTTGTCAAAGAAGTGTGTGAAGAAGTTCACACGATTTCTTTGAGAAGATCGAGGTTACGGGACATCTTCTATTGGCTGCGTAGCGAGCTCAGAGAGCGGCCGTTTACCATCGAGCGGGACGATTTACCTGAAATGCGCCAGCTGGTGCAGACACTGTTGTCTGAAGGACAGTTTGACATCGTTCACGCTGACCAGATCCCAATGGCCCAGTTCTTATTCCAGGGGAATTTGCCCTCCTCGCTCAATCGGGTGGACACCCGGCCGAACCTGGTCTTCGACGCCCACAATGCAACCTGGACCATCTTTGACCGTATGAGCGATAATGTTCCCTGGCTGATCCGGCCCCTGGTGCGGCGGGAAGCCAAGAAAATCCGTGATTACGAGGGACGCTTATTGTGTTCGGTGAACCATACAATGGCGGTCAGCGAGCAGGACCGGCAGGCATTGCTGGCGGCGGCGCGTATGCTCAATGGCTGCCAGCCTTACCGGGCGCCAGGACCTGTATCCGTGATCCCCATTGCCACGGATACGGGCAAGGTCTTGCCGGTGAATCACCACCCGGGATCGAAAAAGATCCTGACCCTGGGAACATTGCACTACCCGCCCAACGCCGATGGGATCCGCTGGTTCATGCAAAAAGTATTTCCGTTGGTGCTGTCCCGGGAAGCGGATACTACGTTGATTGTGGTAGGTAAGAACCCTCCCAAAGACTTCATCAACGCGGCTGCAAAGAGCGAAGGCAAGATCCAGGTGATGGGTTACGTACCCGAACTCCGCCCGTTTTACGAAGAAGCCGACGTGGTGGTTGTACCGGTACGGGCCGGGGGAGGGATGCGGGTGCGCATCCTGGAGGCATTTACCCTGGGCGTCCCTGTGGTGACCACCACCGTGGGATTGGAAGGGATCCAGGCCGCGGATAAAGAAGACGTCATGATCGCCGATTCGCCGCAAGATTTCAGTGATGCGGTTTGCAGAATATTGTGCGAGCCCAAATTACAGAAACAGCTGGCCCAAAATAGCCGCCAGGTCGTGGAAAACCGTTACGACTGGCGGGTGGTGCTGGATCAAATGGGCCAGGTCTACGGCGAAAGCGCAGAGTAAGCTTAAACCGGAACACGTGAGCTTTCATGGAAAAAACGATGAATATCCTGTTTGTGGTCCCTTACGTGCCCAACCTGATCCGGGTGCGACCCTACAACCTGATCCGTTCACTCTCGCGGCGGGGACACCAGATTACCTTGATGACGTTATGGACCGACGATAGGGACCTGGAAGACCTGGAGCAATTGAAGAGCTTTTGCAAGCAGGTCTTGGCGTATCCGTTGCCGCGTTGGCGCTCCTTGAGCAATTGTGTACTGACCCTGCCTACGGACCGGCCACTGCAAGCCGTCTACTGTTGGAGCCCAGACTTTTCCCACGCCATCCAGGAGCAGCTGGTGTCCGGAAACGAGGGAGAAGGCTATGACGTCATCCACATCGAGCACCTGCGTGGTGCACGCTATGGGCAGGCGATCCGTTCGAGATGGGATGGAAAAAGCCCGCCCATCGTGTGGGACAGCGTAGACAGCATTTCTTACCTGTTTCGCCAGGCAGCCGGCCAGAGCCAGAAATTATTCAACCGGATGGTGACGCGCTTTGAGCTGCCGCGGACTGAAAAATACGAGGCGGCCGTGACGCGGGAATTCGACCGTGTGCTGGTGACCTCGGAAAAGGACCGGGATGCCTTTTGCCAACTTGGCGAGATCGTTGACACGGAAAAGCTGCGCATATTAAATAATGGAGTGGATCTCGATTATTTTTCGGTTGGTAATTTTCAGGAACGGGCCGAAAATACGTTAGTGGTTAGTGGTAAATTAAGTTATCATGCCAATATCAGTATGGTGCATTTCATGATGGAAAAGATTATGCCGCAAGTCTGGGAATCGATTCCTGAAGTGAAATTGTGGATTGTTGGAAAAGACCCGCCTGGGGATATACAAGCTTATGCCAAAGACCAACGTATAGTGGTAACCGGCACGGTTGACGACCTGCGGCCTTATCTTCAAAAAGCTACCCTGGCTGTTGCGCCAGTGACGTATGGGGCCGGGATCCAGAACAAAGTTCTCGAAGCAATGGCATGCGCTACCCCGGTAGTATCTACGCCAACGGCAGTCGCAGCGCTTGAACTTGAATGGGGGGATGATGTTGCTATAGCAGAAGATCAATATACATTTGCTCAAACCGTGATAGATCTGCTTCAAAGACCGGAACGACGGCTGAACCTAGCAAGGAGGGGAAGGGAATATGTGGAGCGCAAACACTCCTGGGAAGCCATTGCTGCCAGGCTTGAGAAAATCTATATGGACGTGATTGTGTCAACCAATCACTTCCCTGCTGTTTAGAACATTGGCGACGCCGTAGGCGTTGGTGAGATTCGCATTTTTAAGAGATAATCATATCGAAACGAAAAGGATTAACCCATGGACTTCAATGACTATCTAACCCCTTTACGGAAATGGTGGCGATTAATTCTTGCGGCAGTCGTGATCGCGGCTGTGTCTAGTTTATTGGCCACATTATGGCAGCCGGACGTGTATGAAGCCCGTACCACCTTATTGATTGGCCGTGGCATCAAAGATCCCAACCCGGATGCGGGCCAGTTGTATCTGGATGAGCAGCTGGCGAATACCTATTCCAAGATCGCTGTGCGCGAGCCGATTCAAAATGCTACCAAGGCGGAATTGGGTTTGACGTGGCTGCCAACGTACCGGGTGCAGCTGGTCACCGAGAGTAACTTGCTCGAAATCACAGTGACAGATACCAACCCGGCCCGGGCGCAGGCGGTGGCCAATGAACTGGCGCACCAGCTTATCTTGAACAGCCCCAGCACGGTGACGCCGGAAGAGCAGGCGCGGCAGGATTTCATCAACGAACAACTGGACAGCTTCCAGACGCAAATCAATGATAATCAGATCCGCCTGAAAGACTTGCAAGATCAATTGGGCGAGCTGACCAGCGCCAGGCAGATCGCCGAGATGCAAAGCCAGATCGATGCACTCGAGATCAAGCTGAACACCTTACAGACCACCTACGCAAACCTGTTATTGAATGCCCAGCAAGCCGCGACCAATACAATATCGGTTCTGGTGCCGGCCGATTTACCTCAGAAACCCGTAGGGCCCAATCGTATCCTGATTGTGCTGATGGCTTCAGTGGGAGGCCTGGCGCTTGCCGCCGGTGCGGCTTACCTGATGGAAAACCTGTCCAATACAGTGGACAAGGTTGAGGATATCGACCGTCTATTGCACAACCCGGTCATTGCCTCTATCCCGGAGGTCAAAGGGGATAAAAAAGGGACTTACGTGGTAGATTACCCCTTCTCTGTGGCCACCGAGGCTTTCCGGACATTACGTACCAACCTGGAGTTTGCCAGTATCGATAAACAATTACAGGTCATCCAGGTGACCAGCCCGGGCGTATCGGAAGGTAAATCGACGGTAGCCACCAACCTGGCTTTGATCATGGCCCAGGCAGAAAAGAAAGTGATCCTGGTCGGCGCTGACTTGCGGGAACCCAGGCTGCACGAAGAACTGGGTATTTCGAACGCTCGTGGCCTGACGGATGTTTTCCGTGGGGCGCATCTGGATGAGGTTATCCAGACTTTCCAAAAAGACTCGATCGAGATCAAGGTACTGGCCACCGGCACGCCACCGCCTAACCCGGCGGAGCTACTCAGCTCACCGAAAATGGGTACGATCCTTTCTGACTTGAAGAATATGGCCGAGATCATCATCGTGGATAGTTCCCCGTTTATCGTCGCGGACGCAGCTGTACTGTCCGCCCGAGTGGATGGCGTACTGGTCGTCATTCGCCCAGAATTCAGCAAAAAGAACCAGGTGCAGGCGATGCGGGACCAGATCGCACGGGTGGGTTCACAGATCGTTGGAGTGGTCATGAACCAGGTGCAGCAGCCGGGCCACGTTTATGGTAGCTATTATGGCCAATATGGCGGCGCACCGGAGCCTGGCAAGAAAGTGGAATCCAGTGAGGAGTCCTCTTCTGTAAGCAACAGCTTGAAGAAAGTCGGTATGTGGTTCAATACTATGATTAAAAAGCTGTATACCGGTAGCACAAAGTGAGCAAAGGATATCCTGACATTTGCATTAAAGCCCATGGGGAGAAGTATCATTGAAATACGTTCCGTCGAATGAACGGCTTACGAATCCGCAAGGGGATGACCATCCCCTTGCGGTTTTTATTATCGCTCTGGTCTGCGCCAGCCTGGGGTTCTATTTCCCGGAGCTGGGTTTTTGGCCCCTCTTATTTGCTATCCTGGCGATTTTGTTCAGCGCGTTGGCGTTGCACAGCCGCCCGGTAATCAACCTGCCTATGGTCGCCGGTGGTGTGATCTTTCTGGCCAGTGCATTGGTCGGGCAGCAAATATCTTCAGCTGGGCCGCAGTCCTGGATCAAATTATATGCTGTGGCCGGGGCCGTATTGGTGTATTACGTAGCCATGCAGCAGCGCCGGGGGACCATCTCCGCAGCGCTTTCAGTGATTTCCATCTGGTCGGCTTTTCTGACGGTCTATTTTTTACTGACGGACAATTGGACCATCAATCCTACAGAATTCGATATCGTCAACCGCATGGGGGAGATGTGGATGGGTGTGCGGCCGGTGACAGGGTTACACAGCATCCCGGACGATATTGTGTCGGGCGCTCTGGCGATTGGGTTGCCTTTGCAGATTGCGGCGATATTTGCACCGCAGTGGTTTGGAAAACGACTGGTGGCGAGAGATCTGGATGGCGTCTGCCTGGCCATCTCGCTGGTGGGGGTGTTTATGACCGGGTCGCGGGCGGGGTGGATGGGCGCCGGGCTGGGAATGACTTTAATGGGAGTGTACGCCCTGGCCAGCCGGTGGCGCCGGGCCGGGTTGTCGGTACTGTTGTGGGGCACGGCCGGCGTGGTGGTCTGGTTGTGTGTGCTGACCCTGGTCTTTCCAGGCTACATTTCCTCTCTGGCAGCAGATTTGGGCTACTGGTCCTTTGCCCAACGGTTTGGCCTGTTTAAAAGTGGAATCGACATCATCTTTCAGGCGCCGTTTACCGGGGTAGGGCTGGGCGCTTTTCCAGGGGTTTATTCACGCTACATCCTGGGTATACCGTATTTGATGTTCGAATATGCCCACCATTTTTGGCTGGACGTGTACCTCAATCAGGGGGTAGCCGGTGTGCTGGCTTTGTTGTGGATGGTGTATTATGCTCTGTCACGCTTTGTCTGGCGGCCGGTTTTTTCTTCTGCGGAGCGCAGCCCGGGTTTGCTGCAATGGGCGCTGTGCAGCGGGATGGCCGTAGCTGCCATTCATGGCTTTCTGGAGGATGGCTTGTATGGGGTCAGTGCTACACCGATCTTGCTGCTCCTCCCGGGGTTGTTGGTCGCCGGGCAGCAGGATCAGGTAATCACGGCGGTGAGTGAGCCAGACCATGCCACGCAGAAGAAAGATTCTATCTCGATATTGGCCAGGGTGGCTGTGTTTCCTGTGCTTGGCGCACTGGTTTTCCTGGGGTACCGCCCGGTTTATTCGATGGCGGTGGAAAATGCAGCCGCTTTGAAGTTGTTCCGGTTGGAGCTGGCGGGTTGGCCGGAGCAGGAATTGGATATCTTCCAGCCCATGGACGGCGTGGACGCACTTCAAGGCGCCTATCAAGAGGCCCTGGCAGTAGACCCACACAACGAAGCGGCCAGGTATCACCTGGGTTTGATCGCCATGCGCAACCTGGATTTCGCTACCGCGAGCCAGTATTTTGCCGTCTCGATCCAAAGTGGGCGCGATTTTCCGGCCCTGGTGAAGTACTACGCCTATAGCCTGGTCTGGAAGGGGGATTGGGAAACGGCATTGCCGTATTTACAAGCGACCCCTGACGCCATCCAGGAACTGTCGACGTACAGCTGGTGGTGGGGGTCCCAAGGCTACCCAGACCTGGCTCACTCCTCGCAGCAGGCGACAGAGGCATTGCAACGCGGCCAAGAGATAGTGCCCTGACGAAAAACGGGAAAATGGGGCTCTATTGGATAGAGTTAAAATGCGTGTAGCCAATATAACCTCATAATATTCTTTCTCTATTTTACTCAAACCAATACACCCTCGTTTTCAATTTCGATTTCTATTCACACAGGAAAACAAACGTGCCCCCTCGGCTATCGATTGGGGGCACGTTTGTTTTAAGTACTGCCACAGTTCTTATTCTGGTAAGATCCTCAAATTATCCATCACCGGGATGAGCTCGTCATTGAGCATCCGATAGCCATTTGCATTTATGCGTAATAAATCATCCCTATATTCCGGCTTGACTTTCCCATCGACAACTACCAGAAGCTGGTGAGCATCAAAAATCAACCCATTTTCTCCTGCCAATGTCCATATAAAAGTTTAGTCTTTCAATGTTCTGCCGACAACAGGGCGGTCAGATCCTGGATCCGATACATGTCCTGATCGGCATAAGCTTCGAATGACCAGGGTAAATATCCACCCATTTCATCGAAACTGGCGCCCAGATAATAGATCTTGGCCTGGAACATATCGGCGGCTACAACAGGGGAGAGGCTGTCCTCTTCGATGCCACCCAGGATAACGGCGTGACTGTAATCACCCATGTACCAGAAGGGAGTAATCATTTCAATGGCATCCAGATAATCGGACAGTTCATCTTTAAAATTGTTTTTATATAGATCGGAAAACTCTGGAAGCACCGGATGGTATCCGATGAGTTGGTAGGGGATGATCTCATAGCGCGGCGAAGCGAACTGGACATTCAATTCGCCTTCATCCGGGTTAAGCGAATATACCTGGCGAAAGTCGTTATCCTTGTCAAGATAACCCTCAGCGGGTATAGGGCTGGCATCCTGGTTGTACCCCCAATCTTCCCAGGAATCATAATCCTGACGGGTCAACTCTTCGGTATCATACAGGTTGCGTACGAATTTGCCCCAATATACTCTGCGAGTCATCATGCGAGTCAGGTAACGTGAGGATTCGGATTTAATCTCCGCATCTTGCATATGGGTAGACATTTCTTTAATCGCCAGGACCGCTCCCATTTGTAAATCGGGATTAAACGGGCCGGCGTGCCATTCGGGGAAAAGATAGAAACCAACATCGTAGTTCCAATCGTCGCGAAAACGGACGAAAAGATTCTTGATAAATCCCCAATTTTCCTCGACCAGTTCCCAATCACCGGTCCGCTGGGCATACTTGTAGATGCCGTACAGCCTTTCGGAGGTTAGATTCTGGCTTGACCAGAACCAGCCCTCTTTGATGCCATCATCCTCACTACACGGATCCTGGATACTGCCGGTGTCGTAGTCGATACAAGCCCAGCGGTACTGATAATAATCATCATTAAGCAGGTAAGATACGACGTACTGTTGCAGATAAGCGCTCAACCTATCCGCAGTCGAAGCATCCAGGTAGGGTATCGTTTCGGCCAGGGTGCGCACCACCTCACCACTGTGCCAGAAGCTACCATAACCAGCGCCGGTCCACGACCACATACGCGACACCGGGCTGAGCGGTTCGTCATCCTCCAGCAGGGCCTCAATCTGAGCATTGAGTTGTTGCTGGACCTCGGCACGCGTCCAGGGGGTGCTGGGGGGTTGGCTTAAATCCAGCTGGCCGTAATCGATTTTAGGAGTGTAATAAGAGGGTGATAGGGCGTAGATATATCCCCAGGAAACGTAAAAAGCCCTGTTTCCAGCCACTACCAGCGGGCTGGCGGCGTCATTGGCGCCCCCAAAACCACCCGGCGTCGATCCACCAAAACGAGTGAAAAACTTCTCCATGCCGCCGAACACCGGGCGGCTGGCGGTCATCTCGTCGAACTCGATCGGCTTGCGGTGGTTCGAAAAACCGTTGCCAAACACACCGGTATTGAGCTGGCCGGTGTTGACGTCATAATAGCCAACGTCTTCACTGATCACCTGGTAAAAACGTGAACCGACCAGGGTTGGGCGGCCAACTTCGTCGAACCGGGGAGCGAACTGAGTTTGAGATGCCACCTGTGAATAAACACCGGTTTTGAGATCGATCTTCCACAGACGCATGTCGTGATCCAGGGCATGATCGCCGCCGCTGCCGGTAGCCGGGAAATAGGCATTGCCTTCTGCATCCACAACCGGGAGATATTCACCCCAATAAGGGATGTACAGGGGTGAATATTGCCCTCGATTTTGGCTCGGGTTCCAAAGATCTTTCCCTGAAGCCGCATCGAGGTAATACAGGGGGCGTCGCTCGGGGAATTTGAGGTAATACTTGGCCCAGGCATCCACCACAGTGCTATCTTTCTGGCGGTTACCTTGCAAACTGGAGGGGGGATTCTCCAGAGGCTCTGAATATTCGAAGCCTGGTTTGCGGGTCACAAAAATGACCACACCCTGCGCATAGACCACATAAGTACGTTTGGTGAATACACCTGATAGCTGGGTATCCCAAGCTTTTTTGCCGTCTTCATCCAAGGCATAGGCATGATTGTCCCCGGACATGAAATAGATCAGGGTTTCCTCTGCGTCGGCCGGATCGCTCAAGGCCGATGTAGTCGAAATCGGGCCCGTGGAAGTAAAATGCCATGCTTCTTCACCGGTCGAGGCATCGACGGCATAAAAATTGTGATCCAGGCTGCCGATATAGACTTTGCCATCCGAAAAACTGGGCGTGGAGTAAATCGGTCCACCGGTAGCAAAAACCCACAGTTCCTCTCCAGTTTCGGCATCCAATGCATAGAGCTTCCCATCCATGGCGCCAAAATAGATGATCTTCTTGTCTTTCACAGAAACAACCGTGGGCGTACTGGGAAGTCCTTCCCCGGCCTGGTAGACCCACACCGTATCGCCGCTATTGCTATCCAGGGCATACATTTTTCCATTCATCAGGCCGATGTAAACCAGGTTACCGACTACCAGGGGCTCCATTTCGACTTCGATGCGTTCCCCCAAGAAGCGTTTCCATTTCAAGAACAGCCGGCCCTGGGGCAGAACCAGGTCATCCTCAACGGCTCCATGCCGTTGGAAATCCTGGGCCAGGGTAAACCAATCCGAGTCATCGATCTGGGTTGGGTCACTTCCGGCGGCTTCGACGGTCAACATGTTCCATTGCAAAGGCTGGAGCACAAGGCTGAGAATGACGATTACCTGGAGCACGGAAACAAACCGGGGCGTTTTGAGTAAAGATAAAACGGCAAACTTGGCCATGTGATAAGCCTTCCTGATGAATACTGACTCACCTAGCTGAAGATATTATTACGGCAAGATCTGATTTGAGGTTGGAAACCGGTAGAACCAGAATCCCCTGGCTATCGGAACGGGCCTGTTCGACGCTGGTCTGCCCCGTCTCCGTGTTCCACCACTCTATACGATAGCTTGTGTTTGGATTCATGACAATCTGAATCTGGGCACTTTGTGGCTTGATTTTCGCCGGTTGGTAGGCCAGGTTATACCAGGTGTGATCGACGTTCTTGATCCACAACAGAGCTTCGTCTCGATCCAGGTTCGTCTGTCCGGTCACCAAAACTGCCGGGTTTTCCGCACTGGCCGCAGCAGCCTGGTAACCACCCGCGTTCAAATCGAGGCCGTCTACAAAACGGCTGAACACTGCTGCAACGGCTTGTTGGTCAATGCGTTCCAAATGCTCGGCCCACCAATAATTCGGATCGAACATCGCCCCTGGATTCAGTTGGGCCCAAAGCAAATCGTGATACCAGACATTATTCCCAGAAGCGGCCAGCTGGTCGAACAGCTCGGCGCCAGGATAACTGATGCCGGTTTCACCGCGGATGACGGGTTTGCCAATCCCGGACTGATACAAAGACAGGCTTTCTTCGATCTGCCAGGCGGCAGGATCTTTCGCCGCCTGCTCGTCATCGCCGCTGTACTGGTGCAGGTCAGCGTAATCCACGTCCGGATAGTCTACCTGATCTCCCCAAAATTCCGGGCGCCATTCTGACCAGAAAGAGGTGGAGACCAGATGGGGATGGGCATCGTTGTGATGCATGAACTCGGCAAAGTCCTGGGTCATCTGGTAATGGGCCGGATCATCGGGCGAGCCTTCGTTGTTGAGCTCCCAGGAATGAACCGCAGTGGAGTAGCCCCACCGGGCAATCACGTATTGCCACCATTGTTCGATCAGCCAGCGCGCTTTGGTTCCGGCAGGTTGGTAGTAACCATCTCCCAGATCGGTATAGAAGCCCAGCCGGTTCAGATGATCGGGCACCCAATCCCGCTTATCCATCACCACGTATTTGAAATAGATCCCGTGAGCCTGGCCCTGTTCGACCTGCCAGTCCAGAAAAGCCGCCGGGCGATCATCCACGTAAGTTTGAAGATCGGCCCTGGAGTTAGGGATCACCTCGCCTCCGAGGCTGCCATCCGGCAAGATTTCGCGCATAGAAAACTCGTCCACGTAGACGTCGCCGCTGCTAACGTTCTCGAGATACAGGCTGATATAAGGCTCAGACGGACTTCCATCCCGGTCTTTGGTATGATATCTGACCACTACTGTGTGCCAATCCAGGTCGTTATGGATCTCCGGAATAAAGGAGGGGTACGCGCGGATATCCTGTTCGAGGGTATCCGATGGCCAGCCGTGTTTCTTGATCACCAGGCCATAGGGCAAGGCCGGATTCACGGGACCGGAAAGGTCCACGACTTTGACGCGCAGCTTGATCAGGTAGTCCTGGTCAGGCTTGACGTCCAGAGGGAATAAATCCTGGTTGATCCAACCCAACCACATCCGGGAGCCATCCGGAACCCACATCTCCTGGGATAACTCGTGACCGGGGTAATGGCTGCGGAAAGTCAACTGGGAGTCAAAGCCCTCGTTCCCCATGTTCTTCGCGGAAGAGACCCAGCGGGCGAAATTGGTCGAGTAGGCACCCAGACCGGCCATCCAGGGCCGGGCGAAATTCAGCCCGCTGCCATCGTAGTCCGAGTAATCCAACCCATTGACCGGCCCGAGGGGCCAGAACAGGTCTCCATTGCTGAATTCAAAGTAGCGCGGATCGTCCTGGCTTACCTGGATGAATCCCGGCCCCACCGGCGGCGTGGCCGTCAAGCTGCCCACATCCTGCTCGGTCGTCCCGGATGCATCCTGAGCCGACAATGTCACGGTATATTTCCCTTCTTCTTGAGGAGCAAAACGGACCACCCATTGTCGCAGCGGATCAAGATAGACCTCCGGACCTGCGCCACCTTGAACTACAGTGGCATCGGTCATTAAAAAGGCGGGTTGGCGATATTCTTTGCCGTTTTCTAAGCGGAAAATTCCTTCGACGGTTACACCCGTGCCGGGCTCCACACCGGGAGGCGGATCGGTATCGTAGCGAAAGAAAGCATTTTCAGCCACCGTGTCCAGGTTAAAAGTGACTTCGACTTTCTCGTAGACATTGACCTCCCCGGAAGACAGACTGGCATCCCGGATCACCGGACGGTCGATGTCCCGGTAGGCGAGGAGCCGGCCGGTGCCCACCAGCCCATCTTGATCGGTGGCGGTCAAGAGAATCTCGTTTTTTCCGGGTTTCAAATCAATCGCCTGGGATTCGAAGTCAAGAGCTGCCCTGGGTTGGATATCGATTATCCCGGCCAGGTCGGTGTCGATGTTGTCCCAAACCAGGGAAGTAATGGTCTTCCCAGTGGGAGAACGGACATCACCAGAAATTGTGACGGTTGTCTGCCGGGTATGGAATGGCTCATCCCCGGCCGGTGCAGTCAGGGTCAGCATGGGAGACCGGCTGTCGCTGGCCCGCAGGTGTATTTCTTGCGTCGCTGAAGCGCCATCATTGTCCCACACGGTCAGGCGAGCGGTGTAATCTCCCCGGCTGTAAAAAGTATAGCTGGGGTCGGGGGTCGTTTCACGGCCACCGTCACTAAATTCCCAGTCGTAATATTGGATGGCGCCGTCCTCATCGTCTGCATTGGCAGTGAATTGAACGGTGAGAGGCACACTGCCGCCGGATACACTGGCCTGAAGATCGAGATGCGGCGCCAGGTTATCCTCTTTCTCAACCAGAGCCAGGTCATCGAAATAGAGGTCAACCTTCTCCTGGGGGCCGAACATCCCAATCTGGAGGCGAATGCGATCTCCATTCGGGGTAAAGGTGAGGGCCACTTTATGCCAGCTACCCGGTTCATAACGCGAGTGAAGGTCGCTCAAACCGCCGGCGTCACTCCAGTCCGTATTGGTAACCAGGATACGGTCATTGCCCCAATCGTTGCCCTCGAAAGTATCCCAACGATACCAGGCGGTCAGAACGTAGGTTTGTCCGGGTTGGACAACGAGATCGGGCTGGACGGCTTCCCCGGCTGAAATATGCAGCGCACTCTTTCCGCTATGGACGACCCGTAATTGCCGTTCCCCTTGTCCGGAGACTTCCCAGGGTGATAATGCCGCTGCCTCAAAATCACCATTCTCGAGTAGGTTGTTCGGAACTGGTTGGGATACTTTTTCATCTGAAACCGGAACACCTGTGACGACCGATTGTCCACATATTAGCAGACACAGGATTCCAATTTGCCAGAAGCGTGATTTATATTCCACGTGTTTGTTATCCCCGTTGTGTCTATCGAACGTGAAAAGAAGTCTCGCAACTCCACAAAATTGGGCCGTTTTCCCCTCGGGTGAAGCTGTTATATGAATTCTGGATAGAATGGGTAAGGACATACATCCTTACCCCGAACTGTCGTTGGTTATAAATTATTTGTCATGACAGATAATTTATATTCAAGATTTGATTATGGTTATATGGAAACTACCTATTCCCATCCTATTTTATATATTGTACACCATCCAGGAAAGAATAATGATGGCACCGAGGAACGCCTAACGGCCACCTGCCATGTTCAGCCGAGGCGCTGTTGGGCCTCCCGGGAGTGGGTATTAAGTACGCCAACCTGGTGCTGGGCACGGTCTGCCAGCAACCCAAAATAAGCGCGGATAGGGGGAACAAATTGGGAATTCCCTATCTGGCGCAGAGCTGCTCAATCGATTATTGGCGCACCTGATACTCTCCCTGGACGACCCATTTGTAGGATGTCAGCTCTTTGGGCCCCATAGGGCCGCGGGCGTGGACGCGCTGGGTCGACACAGCCACTTCGGCACCCAAGCCCAGCTGGCCGCCGTCGGTAAAACGCGTACTGGCGTTGAGGTAGACCACCGATGAATCGACCCGGTTCAAAAAATCCTGGGCCTGTTGGGCATTCTCAGTCAGAATGCCATCGGAATGGCTGGTGGAATGGGCTTCGATGTGTTGGATGGCCTCGTCCAGACCAGAGACTACTTTGATTCCCAGGACCAATGAGAGCCATTCTGTGTCGAAATCTTGCGGACCGGCCGGTGAGACGCCTGGAAGGGATTGGTCCGCCAGGACCTGCATCGCTTGCGGTTCGAGCCGGAAGGTTACCCCATCTGGCGTCAGTTTAGAGATGATACGTGGGATGAACTCCGTGGCGATAGGCGCCTGAACCAGAACAGTGTCCAGGGCATTGCAGACCGTGGGACGTTGAACTTTGGCATTGCGGATCACTTCTAGAGATGCGTCCAGGTTAGCGCTTTCTTCGACGTAGAGGTGGCAGATACCGATTCCACCGGTGATGACCGGGATCTGGCTGTTTTCACGGCAGAACTTGTGCAGGGCAGCAGAGCCACGCGGGATGAGCAGGTCTACATATTCGTGAAGCTTCAACAATTCATTGACCCGTTCGCGGGAACGATCATCGATAAATTGCACAGCCGCCTGCGGCAGGCCACAAGACTCCAGGGCTTTCTGAATCACGGTAATAAATGCCCGGTTGGAATGGATCGTCTCACTGCCGCCACGCAGAATGACCACGTTGCCGGTTTTGATCACCAGACCGGCGATGTCGATGGTCACGTTGGGCCGGGCTTCGTAGATGGCCGCCAGGACGCCCAAGGGGACACGACGCTTGTGCACTTTGAGCCCATTGGGAAGCACGTAAGCGTCGTAGATCTCCTCCAGTGGGTCAGCCAGACCGGCAATGCCGATTAAATCGGATGCCATAGCGCTGAGCCGGGAATGGTTGAGCATCAGGCGATCTAACATCGAGTCGGATAGCCCCGACTGCATGGCATGGCGCATATCTTCTTCATTGGCAGATAGGATAGATCCTTCTTCCTGAAGGATCAACGCGGCGATCTGTTCCAGGGCAGCATTTCTTTGTGTGGCCGGCGCAAGGGCCATCTGGCGAAAGGCCAGCCGGGCATTTTTCCCCATGGTTTCCAACATCACGATCGTCCTCCTTTGTGCGAAAACAAGAAAATATTATTATGATGAATGGCTTCGTCACCAAAAGTATAGCCCAGGATGGCCTCGATCTGGGTAGACTGCTTGCGGCACAACCGGCACAGGTCTCTGGAAGAGTAGTTGACCAGGCCAATAGCGACCTTCTTGCCGGACTTATCGGTGACCCGCACGGTATCACCGCGCTCAAACTCACCTTTCAATTCGATGATTCCCACGGGTAGCAGGCTGCCGCCGGCCAGAAGGGCCTGTACGGCGCCGCTGTCGACCTGCAAAGCCCCATTGGCGCGGATTCCCGTGAGCAGGAAACGTTTTCGGCTCTCCAGCCGGTCCGTGGCAGGGAGCAAGGTGGTACCAACCGCCTCACCCTGGCAGATGCGGACCAGAATATCCGGCTCGGCCCCATGAGCAATCACGACCCGGGTGCCAGAACGGCGCGCCAGGTCGGCGGCCTGTAGCTTGGTGAGCATCCCGCCCGTGCCCAGGCCGGTGCTGGTACCCCCGGCCGCTTCCCAGACCTCGTCGGGAATGTCCGGCGGCTCGACCAGGCTGATCAAACGGGCATCCGGGTGCTGGCGCGGGTCGCGGGTGAACAAACCGGGCTGGTCGGTCAGTAAAATCAACAGGTCGGCTTCGGCCATATTGGCTACCTGGGCCGACAGGTTGTCATTATCACCGAAACGAATCTCTTCGGTCGCCACGGTGTCGTTCTCGTTGATAATGGGGATGACTTTTTCTGATAACAAGGCTTCGACGGTGTTGCGAGCGTTTAAAAAGCGGCGCCGGTCCAATAGATCGTTGCGGGTGAGCAAGACCTGGGCGATGCTGAACCCGTAGATATCGAAGAACATCTCATACAGGCTCATCAACTTGGGCTGCCCCACGGCGGCCAACATCTGTTTAGAGGGCACGTGTTTGGGCAGGTCCGGGTAATTCAAAGCCGCCCTGCCGGCGGCCATAGCTCCCGAAGAGACCAGAATTACTTCGCACCCGGAGCGCTGCAACGTGGATACCTGGCGAACCAGGTCCAAAATCTGGGGTTGTGATAGGTTGCTGTTCCCACCCGTAAGCGTCGACGTCCCAAACTTGATTACAATCCTTTGGGGATCCATATTCCCTTTCTTGAGGCCGGTGAAAAAAGTAATAAAACCAGATCCAGTCCGCCCGGCATCTGTAATGGTGAAAATATAAACAAGCTCATTTCGCACAGGATCCGTGAGCAAGAGCAGAATGCTGGTAGAATGCCTGTTGGTCCAGGTACGCTGAAATTGACCGACACTACTCAAGAAATAAAGGTGACCTGATGAATGTGAGCCAACATCCGGAATACGACCACTATCTGGAAACCAAGCGTAAAGCTAACCCCTATTTTACCGCTGTAGAGGCATGGCGGAATAGTGGTAAAACGATTTCTGTCCCGGAATACAACCTGGAATGGAATGTAGATTCTGCCCAGGATTTTATCCTCAAACTGGCCGGGCTATTCCAGAAGTATAACCAGGTTATCTGGGACGATTTTCATTTCTGCCGGGTTTGCCAGGGACGCTGCTGTGTCCAGGGAGCGTCGTCCGTGGAACCGTTCGATTGGTTGGCGTTGGCCCTGGTCAATGAACCTTTCCCGGTTTTGCCACCAGATCATCCAGCGGAGGAAAAGCGCTGCATCTATCTGCAAGACCAGCGCTGTTCCTGGCCGGAGAACTGGCGCACGTTCCGCTGTTGGACGTATTACTGCCTGGGCCCAATGCACGTCATTCAAAAAGTGTGTGGCAAACGCGATCCGGGGGAGTGCTACGCGGAGCTGGCCGGCGCCCTGGCCCAATGTGTCCTGGCGTATTTACCCATGGAACTACGCCAATTTGAGATGAAAAAGAGGATCTCATTTTCCAAGAAGGTGGACAGCCCCACAGCATTTGCATACGCAATCAACGAAGCGGTGACCGACCTTCTTTTACATCCCTTCGAACTGGCCTATCTATAATCCCAATTGGCGGGAAAGAAACGGGCAATGGCTCGTTATGGGTCATTTTTGGTAGTAAAACCACCAAAAATGACCCATTTTTATTGTCCCTTTCCTGGTTTTATTTAGTAGCAATATGGTCTATAATATCGCTATAGGTATTCATATTCCGTTTCCAGGGATCCTCACAGACTGCATTGCCATGGAAGAATAAGTAATGAGCACGATCATTAAGCAGACGACCACCGACACCAAACGCTACGAACAAGAGCTAGAAGAAAGCCGTAACCGGCTCACCGGGATCATTGCCTCGGCGATGGACGCCATTATCTCCATCGACGAGGATCAAAAAATCATTCTGTTCAATTCCGCCGCAGAAAAGGTGTTTGGCTACACCAGTGACACTATCATGGGCAAATCGCTGGATGTACTCATCCCACAGCGCTTCCGTTCTCCCCATCACAACCATATCCAGCATTTTGGCCAAACAGGCGTGACCAACCGCGACATGGGCAGATTGGGGACTTTGTTTGGTATCCGTTCCAACGGAGAAGAGTTTCAGATCGAAGCTTCCATTTCCCAGGTACAGGCGGGAAGGGGCAGAATCTTCACGGTCATTTTGCGGGACGTAACCGCCCGGGTGGAAAATGAACGCAAGCTGATCGAAAATGAGCAACAGTTACGAGCAACCTTCGAGCAAGCGGCCATTGGCATTGCCCACCAATCCCTGCAAGGCCAGTGGCTGCGGGTGAATCCGGGCTTCTGCGGGATCACAGGCTATACCAGCGATGAGTTGCTCACCAAGATTGCCAGAGAGATTTCTCACCCAGATGACGTCCGGCGCGACGACGAGCTCAAAGAGCAGTTATTGCGCAGAGAAATTCCTACCTATTCTTTGGAAAAACGTTTTATCAAGAAAGATGGAACCATCATCTGGGTCAATCAAACCATATCCCTCGTACTGGATCGCCATGGCGAGCCGTTGTATTTAATCAACGTCATCGAAGATATCACTGCCCGTAAAAACGCCGAGACAGCCCTGCAAGCCAGAACCGATGAGATCAAGACCATGACCCAGCAACTGTGGCAGACGGCAAAACTGGCTACCATGGGCGAGCTGGCGGCCAGTATCGCCCACGAATTGAACAATCCCCTGGCCATTTTGAGCTTGCGGATCGAATCGCTGGTAGCCAACCCGGCTTATACCAACGGAGATATGCGCGAATTACAGATTATGCAGCATGAAATCGAACGTATGGCTTACCTGGTCTCCAACCTGTT
>JAAZNB010000715.1 GCA_012798515.1 Chloroflexota bacterium | reverse complement strand
TTCGGTCGGGCGTACCCCTGGCGGGGCACTTTGGAAGCCCGACCTGCTAAAAAAAATTCCTCGCCCCTGGGCTCTGCCCGGGGGCGTCTTCGGGCCGCTCCGGCCGCCGTGGCGCGCCCCGGCCGCGGCGATACCCCCTCGGCTACCGCCCCACGATGGCACGCTTTGCCTTGATTGGGGGCTGGTACGACCGGAAAAAGAGGTGCGTTGCCAACGCACCCTACAGAACGACTGAGACGACGCGGAGAAGCCGGCATCCCTGGCCGGCCGTGTTCGGTCGGGCTTCAACGCCCGACTTGCTAAAAGAATGGGTTCTGCGGCCGGGGGGAAGACCGACCTGGCGTAGGTTGGCTAGAGCGATCTGGCGCACCCCGCCCCTCCGTCGCGGAGGCCGGCGGCCCCGGCGCCCCGGCCGGCCCGCGCCGGGAGCGAAAGCCAACTTTCACGGTTCCGCGCGGATCTTGGGGGGTATGACTGAGACGGCGCGGGTAAGCCGGCATCCCTGGCCGGCCGTGTTCGGTCGGGCGCACCCCTGGCGGGGCGTTGTAATGGAAGCCCGACCTGCTGAAAGAAGAGGATCTACGACCGGGGTAAAACCAGGGGTTGCTCGAGGCAATGCGGATAAGCCGGCATCCTTTGCCTGCCGTGTTCGGTCGGGCGCACCCCTGACGGGGCGTTGTAATACCCCTACGGGGCACTTTGGAAGCCCGACCTGCTAAAAGAATGGGTTCTGCGGCCGGCGGGAAGACCGACCTGGCCATCCCTGGCCTGCCGTGTTCGGTCGGGCATGGAAGCCCGACCTGCTAAAAAAAATTCCTCGCCCCTGGGCTCTGCCCGGGGGCGTCTCCGGGCCGCTCCGGCGGCCGGGGCGCGCGGCGGCCGGCGGCGATACCCCCTCCTGCACCTTCCCCATTCAGGACAAATGGCCCTTAACCCACCGCCATTAAATTGCCCCATTTGTGTTCTGTGGTAAACTAACAAAGATTAGAAATCGCACACCATCCGAAAAGAAAGCCTTCTTTTTATGCCCGTTATTTATCCCTTTACCGCCATCGTAGCCCAGGAGCGTATGCGCCGGGCGCTTGTCCTCAACGCAGTGGACCCACGCATCGGCGGCGTGCTGATCCGCGGCGAACGCGGCACGGCCAAATCCACCGCAGCGCGCGCCCTGGCGGCCCTGCTGCCGCAGGTCAAAGTGGTCAGCGACTGCCGCTTTGGCTGCGACCCGGACAACCCCACCGCATGGTGCACCGAGTGCCGCGAACGCGCCGCCCAGGGCCAGGTGCTGCCCACCGGCGTGCGGCCGACTCCCTTCATTAACTTACCCGTCTCAGCGACCGAAGACCGGGTCGTGGGGACGTTGGACATCGAAAAAGCCATCCAGAAAGGCGAACGGCGCTTCGAGCCCGGCGTGTTGGCAGCCGCCAACCGCGGCATGCTCTACATCGACGAGGTCAACCTGCTGGACGACCACGTGGTGGACATCCTGCTCGACTCGGCCGCCATGGGCATGAACATCGTCGAGCGTGAAGGCATCTCCTTCTCGCACCCGGCGCGCTTCATCCTGGTGGGCACCATGAACCCCGAAGAAGGCGACCTGCGGCCCCAGCTGTTGGACCGCTTTGCCCTCTCGGTCGAGATCCACGGCATCCGCGACGCCCGCGAGCGGGTCTCGATCATGGAACGCCACCTGCAGTTCGAAGCCGACCCCGACGCCTTCCGCCTCACCTGGCTGCCCAAGGAAGAAGAGCTTTCGCTCAAGATCGACCGGGCCCGCCGGCTGGTCGACCAGGTGACGCACACCTCGCGCGACCTGCTCTCCATCGCCGCCCTGACCTCCTCCCTGAACGTGGAAGGCCACCGCTCCGACCT
>JAAZNB010000138.1 GCA_012798515.1 Chloroflexota bacterium | reverse complement strand
GAGGCCTGGTAATTGGGCGTGGCGATGGAAGCCGGCAGAGAGGCCAGCACGGCGATGCCGTCCTGGCGCAGCTCGTCCCACAGCCCCTCGGCGAGGATCAGGTTGTAGGCCTTGGTGGCGGCGTAATGGGCGATCAGGGCCGAACCCTGCAAGGCGCTGAGGGAGGACATCAGCAGGATGCCGCCGCGCCGGCGGGCGCGCATGTGTTCCCCGAAACGATAGACCAGCTCCAGCGGCGTGCGCACGTTGGTTTGTAAGGCCGCCAGGTGCTGTTCCAGGGTCAGCTCGAAGAAAGGCGCCACGGGCGCCAGGGCAGCGTTATAGACCAGCAGCCCCACCTCCAGGCCGGCGGCCTGCGTGGCCACCTGCTCGGCGGCCTCGGCCTGGGACAGGTCGCACACGATGGCGCGGGTCTGCACCGGATACTGCGCCGCCAGGTCTGCTGCCAGGGCGTCCAATCGCCCGGAGTGGCGCGCTACCAGGACCAGGTTGAGCCCGCGGGCGGCCAGCTGGCGGGCATATTCGGCGCCCAGCCCTTGCGATGCCCCGGCGATCAGCGCCCAGGGGCCGAAACGAGTTTGAAAAGAATTTGTACCGGTAGACAATTTCAATCCCTCTAATTTGAGATGTTTGTAATTTACGTAGACCGGCCGTCTCCGGCCGGAACGGTGACGTGGCGGATCATGCGCTGCACCTCGGGGACCACGTGGATCATGCTCAGCTGCACCTCGGGGTGCTCTCGAGCAAAAACCCGAAAGATCTCATCCGCAAAGGCCTGCCCGATGCTGGTCACGTTATTAAAATCCAGCACCACTTCACTGAAGCGCTCGAAGCGCGCCAGCAAACGGCGGGCCTGCGAGCGCGAGACCAGGTTTTCCGTCCCATAGCGAATCAGGTTCACCGGCACCAGGGTGCGATCGAAACCGTACTCCTCGGGATGCGCGGTGTACTGATCGAACACCTCCCGGGTAGTTCGCCGGGTGTGTGGGGTAATCTGCATGAGCACCCGCGTGCCCGCCCAATCTTCATCGGCATCCAGCAGAACACTGTCTCGCAAATCCTCCTCGTTCCAATTGGTGAAAGCCAACCGGCCGGAAAAGATCACAAACTGATCGAACATCCGGGAGGTAAAAAAGATGCCTTCCCCGGAGTGGTGCTGTGGATCGGTGCTCAATTTGCCCTTGGCCAGTTCCAGGACGGCGTGACGGGCATCGTCCAGCTCGTAGGCGCGCCGGATCTTGTTGAAGATCCCTACGCCATCGTCCTGTACCCCTATCGTCACCAGGTCCGCATACAGGGCGAGCGAAAGGCTCACCCGGCTGCCCTCCGAGTGCTCGATGGCGTTATTGAGGATCTCGCTGAAGCCGTATTCGCAGATCCGCAAGGCATTTTCGGCCAGCCCGCCAAGCAGGGGAAGCAGTTCCACCCGCCATACGAAGTCTTCTTTCAGGGCCTGTGAAATCGGGTACTGCCATTCTTTTTCCAGGCTGGGCAAGGGCCGGTACTGGCGATCACGGGTCGCACCGCTGGCTTCGAGTTGCCCGGCTTCGATCAGGCGGCGGATATGACGCAGTGCGCCGTGCCGTTTGAGGCCAAAGCGCTCGCACACCTGGCGCACCAGGTCTTGAGGATGCTCACGCACGGTATGAAGGATGAATTGTTCGATTTCCTGATTTCTTTGCGCACGGGTGGCCATGACACGCCTTACCTATTGTTGACTCATCGGGATATATTGTTGATTAATTGAAGCCCATTGTAGATTAATGCGCTGAAATTGTCAACCAATGGTTGCGCTGCCCGGCTTCTTTCCCCCAGGATTTACTGCAAACGGATGCTGAGGCCCTTGCCGCCGAAGGTCTGGCACACGAAGGTGGGCTCGCCGGGGCTGCTCAGCGCCTGGTCGTAAGCGTAGCCCAGCTGGTCGAAGTGGGTCACGGCCTGGGGATCCTGGATGCGCCCGGTGATCAGCCAGCGGGCCAGGGCGCCCCGGGCGATCTTGGCGTGCACCACCACGAAAGTGGGCTGGCCGGTCTTGGGGCTGAGGGTGAGGAAACGGGGCGTGACGCAGCGCGGTGCGTCCAGATAGCGCGTCACCACCTGGGCATACTCGCCGGCCGCCAGGTTGACCACCGGGCCCGCCGGGGGCAGGCAGTTGGCGATGGCGTCCCCCCAGTAGGTGTACAGGTTGGCGAACGGCGGGTCGGGCAGGCGATAGCCCATCTCCAGGCGGTAAGGGCAGATGCCGTCGTCGGGGCGCAGCACGCCGTACAGGCCGGACAGGATGTACAGCGTACGGCCGGCGTAATCCCGGTCGGCCGGCGAGAGGTCGCCGGCGTGCAGCCCGCTGTAGATGTCGCCGGTGAAGCTGTCCACGGCCGGTGACTGGCCTTCCGGGCCGGGCGTCCAGGCGGCGATCAGGGCGTGGGTCTTCTCGGCCAGCGCCGGCGAAAGCTGCATGGCCTGGGCCAGTTGGGCCGGGGTGAGCGTCTTCAGGTAGGCGTCCAGGCGTTGGGCCTGGGCGAGCAGCGCCGGCCGCCCCAGGGGGCGCGTCCCGCCGGACGTGGTGCGCATGGTTTTGGAGGAATGCAGCAGGATGATCATGAACTTAATTGTACCGTAGGCGGGCCGGGATTAAAAACGCACGGAGAACGTACGCTGATTGCGCACATTCCCCGTGATAAAATCGTTGAGAGCCGGGGACGCCGACCCCGGCTCTCGTTTAAGGAGGAGAAGAAGAGAAGTCGCCCTTGTGCATAGGATACCAGACCCTTCATATAACAACTTGACGCAATCCCTACGATTAACCTACGTATGCCTAACAAAAACATTAAT
>JAAZNB010000137.1 GCA_012798515.1 Chloroflexota bacterium | reverse complement strand
CCTATCTCCAGGGGCGGGAGAAATTTTCACCTTCGCAGCCCGCCCTATGAGCGCATATCTTTCCGAGTCGGCTATCATCCTGGTAGCAGTCATGCCCGAGACGCGTGACCTGGAAATTGCCCGCCTGTTGGGCTGGTATCGCATCCCTTTGCGCTTCGCTCCCAAGGTGATCGACGTGGATTATCTGGCCTTCTACCAGACGGCGCGCTTCGGAGGCGAGCACCGCTGGCGGGTGGAATGGTTTAGCGAGCTGCGCGGTCACGAGCTGACCACGCGGCGGGAACTGTTCCGCGATGCCCCCGATCACCCGCGGGCCGGCGAAGAGTATTACAAACTCCAGCTGGGGCCGCTGCAAAACCTGCCTCAGCCTATCCTGGCTGAAGGCTGGAAGCGCATCACTTTCCTGTATACGGTCGGGGCGTATTTCAACCGCGCCAGGACGATTACAGACCTGGTAGTCCGTTCTGAAGAACGCGAAGTGTTGTGGCACAGCCTGCGAGAACGCGCCCAGCGCGGGGGAAGCTATCAAAGCCAGGAGCTCTCTCCACAGCTGCTCGACCCGGCCCTGTTGGCCCTGTTCGGCGAGTTCCAGAACCTGCGTTTCGGGCCCGACCAGGATGACGACGTTGAAAGGAACGACCGGCCGGTTTGATCGTTTACGGGGGCGATTGAATGCTGTTTTGAAATGTGGAAGCTGGTAGAATTGGATCAGGCAATTTATGGTTATCCCGTAGTTCCTCAGAGGGTAGGGAGTTCCCGAATCTGAGGTGTTGGCGGATGGGAGACTTCCGCCAACACCTCAAATCCTGGCCTCTTTTATCCTGGGCTGAGAAGTACTCTTATCTTTAAACTTGGGAGGTCTGTGATGCTGCTCATCCATTCTGGAACGTTGGTCACCGCCTCGGATATGGTCCCGGCCGATGTGCTGGTGGACGGCGAAAAAATCGTCCAGATCGGCAAAGACCTGGACATCACGGCGGATATTGAGCGAGTAGATGCCTCTGGAAAGTTGGTTATGCCCGGCGGGGTGGACGTCCACACCCATTTCGACCTGCCGATGTTTGGAACGGTCTCCTCGGACGATCATTACACCGGGCACAAAGCTGCGGCATTCGGGGGGACGACGACCGCCATTGATTTCATCCCCCAGGACGAAGCTCCCCTGCGGGCCAACGTCGATCTCTGGCATGCCAAAGCCGATCCCAAGGCCGCCATCGATTTCAGCTTTCACATGAACATTACCCACCTGGATCCCCACGTGGAGCAAGAAATACCCCACCTGGTTGAAGAAGGGATCACCACCCTGAAGGTATTTACGGCGTACAACGGCCGGCTGCGCCTGCACGATGGCGATATCTTCCGGGTGCTGCGCATCGCCGCTGAAAATGGGATGCTGACCATGGTGCACGCCGAGAACGGTGACGTAATCGATATTTTGATCGCCGAAGCGCTGGCTGCCGGCCATACCACCCCCGAATGGCACGCGCGCACGCGCCCGGCCTGGGGGGCGGTGGAATCGGTGCTGCGTTCTGCCGCATTGGCCGCCCAGGCCAAAGCGCCCCTGTACATCGTCCACATGAACGTGGCCGGCGAGGTCGACCAGCTGGATTATGCCCGCCAGGCCGGTCTGCCGGTGATGGGCGAAACCTGCCCGCAGTACCTGTTCTTTACCGAAGATGAGCTGCGCCGGCCGGATGGCGCCAAGTGGATCTGCTCCCCGCCCATGCGCACCCAGGCTGATAATCAACGCCTGTGGCAGGGCCTGGAACAGGGTATTCTCCAGGTGGTGGCCACCGATCACTGCGCTTTCTTCTACAACGGCCAGCAACCGATCCAATACGAAGGCCGGCCGGTGGCCATCCCCGGCAAAGAACTGGGGAAGGGCGATTTCAGCAAGATCCCCAACGGACTACCGGCCGTGGGGGATCGCCTGCCGGTGATGTGGACCCGCGGCGTGGGAGCAGGGCGCTTGAATCCCATGCAGTTCGTGGCCTTACACAGCACCAACCCGGCGCGTATTTTCGGGTTGTATCCACAAAAAGGGACGCTCATGCCCGGTTCGGACGCCGACATCGTCATCTGGGATCCGCAGCGCGAGGTCCAATATGGCGTGGCTTACGCTCAGCACCGCACCGATTACAACCTGTTCGAGGGCTGGCAGTTGAAAGGCTTCCCCGAAAAGGTCTATCTGCGGGGCAGGCTGCTGGTGGACGGCAGGGAATGGATGGGGAGCCCGGGTACGGGCCGCTACCTGAAACGGCGGCCGTTTGGCGACGTCCTCTAAAGGCTGGTAGCTGCGCATATGTTGGTCCTCTTACCTGTCTTCCTGCTGATTGCGGCTGCACTGGCCATCCTGGTATTACAAAGGGTGCGGCCGTCGATTGGCTATTCCTGGTTGATTGCCTCCATCGTGTCGATCATTACCTGGGTCGTGATCCTGGTGTACCGCTGGTACCCGGGGTTCCCGGTCGGCCCGGTGGCGTTTCCCGGCTGGCTGCCTTTCAGCAGCAGCCAGGTGATCAGTTTCCAGTTCGACCCGATCTCCTGGTCGTACGCCCTGGCGTTGGTGGCCTTGCTGGTCGCCTTTTTATTAACCGCCCCTTCCCGGCTGGAGTTCGAAACGTCCGTCGCCCCCTGGGTCAGTGCTTTGATCCTGGTCAGTATGGGCCTGCTGGCTGTGCTGGCCGTGGATCCGCTGACACTGATGCTTTCCTGGGCTGCCATCGATCTGATCGAGCTGGCCGTAGTGCTTTCTACCGCCCGCCAGGGCAAAGATGCTCGCCAGGCGGTGGTGGCTTTCTCCGCCCGAATCACCGGGGTGATGGTGTTGGTGTGGGCCGTGTACGTCAGCCGCCATGCCGGCGAACCGCTTACCCTGACGGCCGTGACTCCCGAGGTAGGGGTATATTTCTTGCTGGCGGCTGCTTTGCGCCTGGGCGTGATCCCCTTGCACCTGGCTTACACGCGTGACATTCACCTGCGGCGTGGTTTTGGCAGCATTCTGCGCCTGGTGGCGCCCGCCTCCAGCCTGGTGATCCTGTCGCGTTTGCCGGCGGCGGTGGTGACGCCCAACCTGGCCATTTACATGTTGGGGTTCTGCGCCCTGGCCGGATTGTACGGCAGCGTGATGTGGCTGCTCTCCAGCGACGATCTCACCGGGCGGCCGTACTGGATCATTGCCTTTGCCGGGATCGCTGTAGGCAGCGCGGTGCGTGGCTATCCTCAGGCCACCGTACCCTGGGGCATTACCATGCTGCTGGCCGGCGGTTTGATGTTCCTGTCCACTGCCCGTTACGGGCCACACCTGATCGGCCTGTTCATCGGGTTTATCAGCATCACCGGCCTGCCATTTTCGCCGGCTGCCCCGGGATTTACCGGCCTGGTGGTCCTGCCCTTCAGCGTGCTGGACATTCTCTTTATTCTCACCTATGCCTTCATTCTGTTGGGCTACCTGCGCCATTCTATCCGGGGTGGGCCGGAGACGCGTGAATTGGAGCGTTGGGTACAGGCAGCCTATCCCGTGGGGTTGTATCTGCTCATTGTGTCGTACTGGCTGATCGGTATCTTCGGCGGCATGGGCGGTCCCATCGTGGGTTTATGGGCCGCTTCGTTGGCCTCCCTGGCGATTGCCCTGGGCAGTTTTGCCTGGTTATGGCGGCGGGCCCGGCAGGCGATGCCCGTCCCGGCGCCGGTAGGAGTGGTGGCGGATTTTGGCCGCCGCATGGGCTCCTCGCTGGCTTCCTTTTTCCGCCTGGATTGGGTGTACCAATTTATTACCTCTGTCTACGTACTGCTCCAGGGCGTGTTGGGTTTTCTGACCCAGATCCTGGAAGGGGAAGGCGGGCTGCTGTGGGCCCTGGTGCTGGTAGCCCTGCTGGCGACCCTCATCATTCCCGGGGGGATCCCTTGATTTTTACTCAGCTGGCATTTATCCCCGTCATATTAATCATGGCATCCTCCCTGGCGCTGCTGTTGAGCCAGAACTGGCGCCAGATGATCGTCGCCCTGTCGGTGCAGTACCTGGCAGTCTTCTGGCTGCTTTCCCTGGTGCTTCCCTTGGGCCTGGCCGCGGTAAAGCTGGTGGTGGGGTGGATGGCCGGGGCGGTCCTGGCTGCCTCGCAGCCCTCGGACGAGACTTTTGGGCCGCAGGGCATGCTCTCCAATAACATGTTCCGCCTGCTTTCGGCTGGCATGGTCTGGCTGCTGATGTTTTCACTGGCTACCAACCTGGATAACTGGCTGCCGATCCGCGACGTCCTGGCCCAGGGTGGTTTGCTGCTGGTCGGGATGGGCCTGCTGCACCTGGGAATGACCACACGCCCCTTCCGCATGGTGGTGGGGTTGCTGACTGTACTGTCCGGTTTCGAGATCCTGTACGCCACGGTGGAGACTTCGGTGCTGGTGGCCGGCCTGCTGGTGTTCGTGAACCTCGGGTTGGCGCTGACCGGCGCTTACCTGATCGCCTCACCGGCGTTCAAGGAGGACGATTGAACGCGCCGCTGCTGTGGATTGGCCTGCCGTTCTTGCTGGCCATTGTTTTCTTCTTCCTGCGTGACCGGCCGGTTTTCACCAGCGTCGTCCCCGGGTTGGCTTGCCTGTTCTTTAGCGGCCTGGCTTTCGTGCTGCCGGTGGGCGAAACCATCGACCTGGGGCTGTTCGATTTCGAAATTGCCACCACCATGCAGATGCTGGGGCGACGGTTTGTCATCGACAGCAGCGACATCAACATCGTGGCTTTCCTGTACCTGTTTGCTGCCTTGTGGTTTCTGGGCGCCAGCGTGGCCCGCACCCATCGCTACTTTTCAGCCTTTGGCATGGCCATCATCTCGTTCTTCGTGGCGGCGCTATCGGTGGAGCCATTCCTGTACGCTGCCTTGTTGATCGAGATCGCAATGCTGTTCAGTGTGCCCATGTTGGTTCCCATGGGGAAACAGGCCGGGCTGGGCTTGCAGCGCTACCTGATCTTCCAGACCCTGGGGATGGTGTTCATCTTATTTGCCGGGTGGGCCATGTCGGGCGTCGAGGCCAACCCGGCCAACGAACGGCTGCTGCTCCAATCGGTTGTGCTGGTCTCGGTCGGTTTCGCCTTCTGGCTGGCGGTATTCCCCTTCTACACCTGGGTGCCTATGATGGTGGAAGAGACCCATCCCTACATCGCCGGTTTTATCCTCAGCATGCAGCCCACCGTGGTGTTGTTGTTGATGTTGAAATACATGGACACCTACAGTTGGCTGCGCAATTTTGAGCTGCTGCCCCAGGCGCTTCAATTGACCGGCATGATCATGGTGGTGACCGGCGGGGCCTGGGCGGCGTTCCAGAGTGATTTACGGCGCATGTTTGGGTATGCCGTCATCATCGAAAGCGGGTTTTCCATCATTGCCCTGGCCATGCAAAGCGAGGTCGGCTACCAGATCTACGTCAGCATGTTCCTGCCCCGCCTGGCGGCCTACATCGTGTGGGCCCTGGCCATGTCGATCCTTGCGCGGGAGACGACGGCCGACCTGCGCGGTATCCGTGGGATGCTGCACCATTACCCCTTTGTGAGCAGTGCCCTGCTGTTGAGCATGTTTTCCCTCTCCGGTTTGCCACTGCTGGCGGGGTTCCCGGCCCGCCTGACCCTGTTCGAAAATCTGACCGCCGCGCCGGTGCTGTTGGCGCTGTGGGTCTTTATCGGCAACGCCGGTTTTCTGCTCGCCTGTGTGCGTGTGCTGGCGGCCTTGACCCGTTTTGGAGAAGAAACCTGGCAGGTGGATGAAACCTGGCAAGATGCCATCTTACTGATCGGCGGCATAGCGGGCTTGTTCGTGCTGGGTATCTTCCCGCGCTTCTTCTCGGATGGGGTCCTGGCCCTGTTGAACTCGTTTACGCGCCTGTTCTGATCGCCGATCTTGTCCCGATCGTGGGGAGGTGCGGCCAGGAGTGCCCGCAGTGGAACGCGCAAAGACAGAATTTGATTGCGACTGGGGTGATTTTTGCCTGGGTTAATAAAAGCTGTTGGATAGGGATCTGGTTTTGGTATAATCGCATATCCCTGTTATACTGTGCAGTATCGTTGGATGGTAGTTAACGAGTGATTTTCCGGAACCGGATGCCCCGGATGGTTTTTAGGATTAAAACCACGCAAAGGTTAGGTTCCTTTTGACATGATTACATTCCCCCCTGATGTCGAAAGAGGATAGCAATGGACCTGGAACAAATGATTAAACGCCTGGAATGGCTGGATGACGAGCGTAGAAAAGATAAGACAATCATTGCTACGCTGGAAAAACGATTATTAGGTATCGAGGGGACGGTAACCAGCCAGGCGGAATCTTTGCGGGAAATGGGCAGCGACATCACCCGGGTCGGGACGTCCATCACGCGTTTCGACCAAATCGATGCGGCCATTGCCCAGATACGGGTAGAATTTTCACGCTCGATGGATGCTTACGAGAAACAACGGGTCGAGGCGGCGCGTGAGTCCGAACGAGTGCGACGTGAGGACCTGGAACAGCTGAACAAGGCCATCGCTGACATCCGTAAAGGAGTCGAGCCGCTGGCGGAAATAAAACGCAATATGCAGGCGCGGGTCGAAGAAGAATACCGCCTCGGCCGCCTGATCGACGAGCTGGAACACAAGATCCAGGATACACACCGGGCTGACGAAGAACAACGCCGCTCGCAGCGTTTGCAAGAAGAGACCCGCCGCCAGGATTCCAAGCGTCTGACTGACTTGCAGGGTGAGGTGAGCGCCATGCGCAAGCGCCTGGATGAGCAGCGTGGCAAGCTGGATCTGGCGGCCGATAATGTCCACAAGGTGGAGATGCGCATCGGCGACCTGATCGCAACTGAAGTGGAACGCCGCCAGGCACAGACCAGTTTCATCGAGAAACAAAATATGCTGTTGTTCGAACGCGAAAAGACCTGGAAAGAGTGGCAGGCCAAGTTCGAAGAGATTTCCAAGCAATCGGTCAACCTGGACGCCCAGCTGCAGGCTATCGACCTGACCAACCGCTCCGTCAAGCGCTCGCAGGAGGCCTTCGATGAGATCACCCAGCGTTTCGAGCGCCGCGTCAACGAGATTACCGAAATGCAGCGCCTGGTGGAAGAGCGTTTCCGCCAGGAGTGGGTAACTTTCAAGGCCGACGACCAGAAACGGTGGACCAACTATACCCTGGCCTACGACGAACAGAATCGCGATCAGCTGCGCCGCATCGAAAAGTTAAACGACCGTATGGGCTCCCTGGAAGACATTACCCAGGACCTGCGCGATACCCTGGAGCAGGCCAACGAAGAAACCCAGAAGAGGCTGCAAAGCCTGCTGGCCTTGATTCACCAGTGGGTAGACGCCTTCGAGCGCACGGTGGGCCAGGGGCATTGAAACCTGGGCGCGGTGGGCTTGAGCCCGCGGCGCCCCGGAACTCCTCTCTGAGGTGGCCATGCGGGTGATTGGCACAGCCGGTCATGTGGATCACGGCAAGTCGACCCTGGTGGCGGCACTGACCGGTATCCACCCGGACCGGCTCAAAGAAGAACAAGAACGGGAAATGACCATCGACCTGGGCTTTGCCTGGCTGGCTTTGCCGGGCGCCGGAGAAGTGGGGATTGTTGACGTCCCAGGTCATCGCGATTTTATCGAAAATATGCTGGCCGGCGTGGGAGGGATTGACGCCGCCTTGTTGGTGATCGCGGCCGACGAGGGCATTATGCCGCAGACTCGCGAGCACCTGGATATCCTCGATCTATTGCAGGTCCCGGCAGGGGTGGTGGCTTTGACCAAGACCGACCTGGTGGAGGATGCCGGGTGGCTGGAACTGGTCGAGGCAGACATCCGCCAGGCCCTGGCAGGCACGACGTTCCAGGAGGCGCCTATCTACCGTGTCTCGGCGCGGCGCGGCGACGGCCTGGAGGCTTTGAAGGCCGGCCTGGACGAAATCCTGCACCGCCAGCCAACGCGACCAGACCTGGGCCGGCCACGTTTGCCGGTCGACCGGGTTTTCTCCATGGCCGGTTTTGGCACCGTGGTGACCGGAACGCTGGTGGATGGGGGCTTACGGGTAGGAGATGAAATCGAGATCCTGCCCGGCGGGCTGCGCGGGCGGGTGCGCGGCTTGCAAAGCCATAAGCGCAAGGCAGAACTGGCCGTGCCGGGCAGCCGCACGGCGGTGAACGTGAGCGGGGTGGAGGTCGATCAGGTGCGGCGGGGTGACATTTTGGTTACCCCGGGGCGCTACCGCAGCACGCAGTGCCTGGACGTGCACTTTCGTATGCTCCCCAATGCCTCTGCGCACATTAAACACAATCAAGAGCTGAAACTGTACCTGGCGGCAGCGGAAATCGTGGCCCGCGTGCGCCTGTTGGGCAGTGAAGAACTGCTGCCCGGCCAGTCCGGGTGGTTACAGCTGGAATTAAATACCCCAACCGTAGCCCTGCGCGGGGATCGCTTTATCTTACGCCGGCCCTCCCCCGGGGAAACCCTGGGCGGCGGCGTGGTGGTCGACGCCCATCCGGCCTGGCGGCACAAACGCTTTGCCCCCCAGGTGATCCGGCGCCTGGAGGCGTTGTTGCACGGTTCTCCGGCGGAGGTGTTGCTCCAGACGGCCCAGTCCTGCGGCTACTGTACCATCGCTGAGCTCATCCAACACAGCCGCATGACCGCCGAGCAGGCCTGGGAGCGGGTGGTGGAACTGGTGCGGGCGGGCTCCCTGGTGGTGTTCGACGCTGAAGCCAAGCACTTGCGCGACGACAGCCTGGTGCTCCCGGCCGAGCGCTGGCAGGCCGAGACCGGCGCCGTGCGGCATTTAATGCGCGAATACCACACCGCCAACCCTTTACGCCTGGGCATGCCGCGCGAAGAGCTGAAGAGCCGTTTGAAGTATTCCTCCCGGGTCTACAACGTCGCGCTGCCGCGCTGGATCGCCGGCGGCATACTGCGTGAACGGGGTGGGCTGCTGGCCGACCCGGACCACGAGATCCGATTCTCTCACCAGCAGCAGGCCCAGATCGACCGCTTGCTGGAACGCTTTGCCGGGGCGCCCTATGCGCCCCCCTCGGTCAAGGAATGTCGCGCTGAGGTAGGGGAGGACGTCTTCCGGGCCCTGGTGGACCTGGGCCGGCTCGTGCCGGCATCGGACGAGGTGGTTTTTCGCCGTGAGGATTACGCCGCCCTGGTCGAGGCAGTGCGCCAGCACTTTGCCGGCCAACCCACACTGAGCGTGGCCAAGTTCCGGGACCGTTTCCAGACCAGCCGCAAATACGCACTGGCCTTCCTGGAATCCCTGGATCGGGCCGAGATCACGGTGCGTGAGGGCGACGTGAGAAAAGCGGGGAAAATGTTAATACAGAATCAATACTCGAACCGTTGACATCCCAAGGGGCAAACTGTATAATTGGGCTTACCTTAGCCCCGGCGGCTCGCTGGGGCATCTATGTGTATCCCCAACTTACCCGCGGTCCGGCGTATCTTCTTGGGCGCAGGCCTGGCGGAGAAGTGAAGATTGGAGAGCGTTAAAAATGAAATATGCCATTGTTGAAAGTGGCGGCAAACAGTTTACCGCGGTAGAAGGCAAAGTCATCGAAGTCGACCGCATGTCTGTTGAAGCCGGCCAGCAAGTCACCCTGGACTCCGTCCTCCTGCTGGTAGACGGCGACAGCATCTCCGTCGGCACCCCTGTGGTGAGCGGTGTTCACGTGAATACGACGGTTGTCGGTCACGAAAAAGGGCCGAAAGTGGTTGTGTTCAAGTATCGCCCCAAAAAGCATTACCGGGTAAAGACCGGCCATCGCCAGCAATATACGCAACTGCGCGTTGATTCTATAGAAATGGAGTAGGTATCATGGCACATAAAAAAGGTGGTGGTTCCAGTCGTAATGGCCGCGATAGCAATGCGCAGCGCCTGGGCGTGAAAGTCTACGCCGGGCAGACGGCAATTTCCGGGAATATCCTGGTCCGCCAGCGTGGCACCAAGATCAAACCGGGTAAAAACGTCGGCGTGGGTCGGGACGATACCCTCTTCGCAGTTGCGGACGGTGTGGTCGTGTACGAAACGCTCCCCAATGGCCGAAAAGTGGTCAGTGTCCTGCCGCGAGAGGCAGAATAAAGTAAGATTGACCTGCAGCGTTCGTCCAAACGGCGACGAACGGATGTAGGACTGAAAGGGCTTAACGATCACTATGAAGAAAGACATTCAACCCACATACTATCCGGATGCACAGGTAATTTGCGCGTGTGGCAATACCTGGACGACCGGGTCTACGAAAAAAGTTATCCGTACCGAAGTGTGCTCGAAATGCCACCCGTTCTTTACCGGCCAGCAGCAGCGTATGTTGGACGTTGAAGGGCAGGTTGATCGCTTCTACCGCCGCTTGCAGGCGCGCCAGAGTTTCCTGGACGACCAGCGCGAGCGCCAGGAAGCGCGTACTTCACCGGATCGCCCGATCTCAGAGCTCAACCTGGGCAACCGCGTCAATGACGTGCTGGCCAAGGCCGGCATCACCACCGTCGGCCAGGTCCTGGAACGCCTGGGCCAGGGTGAAGCCGCCATGCTGAGCATCGACGGTTTTGGCCGCAAATCGCTCATCGACCTGAAGAAGAGCCTGCGGCAGTTCGGTTACGATATCCCGGCCGCGGCTGAATCGATTTCGGTTTAGCCAATTTTATCCATCGCTTCAAGAAAAATCGCCTCTCCTCAAAAGAGGCGATTTTATTTCTGGTGGGGTACAGCCGTACCGTAATCAGTTGAGATCGTGTACAATCGGGGCAACCCATTTGAGAGGAGCTGTTATGAAGCATGACACCGGGTCTGTGGAGGTGATCTGTGGTTCAATGTTTTGCGGGAAAACAGAGGAGTTGATCCGCCGTTTGCGCCGCGCAGAAATCGCTCGCCAGAAAGTGCAGGTTTTTAAACCGATCATCGACCAGAGATACCACGTGGAGAAAGTTACTTCACACGCCGGGATGGCCTTCGATGCCGTTCCGATCCAGTTCGCTGCCGATATCCTGCTTCACCTGGAACCGGATACGACCGTCGTGGGCGTAGACGAGGCCCAGTTTTTCGATGAAAATGTTATTTCCGTGGTTCAGGAGCTGGCCGATCGCAAAATGCGCGTCCTGGTGGCCGGCCTGGACCTGGATTTCCGTGCGGAGCCATTTGGCTCGATGCCCATTTTGATGGCCATGGCCGAAAAAGTCGACAAGCTGGAGGCCATCTGTATGGTGTGTGGCCGGGCTGCGACCCGCACCCAGCGCCTGGTCAACGGCAATCCGGCCTATTATGAAGACCCGGTGGTGATCGTTGGGGCTTCGGAGTTGTACGAGGCGCGCTGCCGCGACCACCACGAAGTTCCTCATCTGGTTGAAACGTTGGAGGGGTGATGATACAGGATTATCACGATTTCCTGGCTGAAGTCTTGATTCCCGAAGATACGCTCCAGAAACGCATTGCCGAGTTGGGAGAGCAGATCAGCCATGATTACCAGGGCAAGAATCTACTGCTGATTTGTATCCTGCGGGGCGGGGTCGTGTTCTTGACCGACCTGATGCGCCACATTAAAACACCTCACGCCATCGAATTCATGGCCGTGTCCTCCTACGGTTCCGGGAAGCGCGCCTCCGAAGGGCAGGTACGCATCACGCTTGACCTGAATACCAACATCATGGGGCGCGACGTGTTGGTGGTGGAAGACATCATTGACAGTGGCCATACCCTCTTTTCAGTGATCGAGATGCTCTCCACGCGCAAACCCAACAGCCTGTACATTTGTACCCTGCTGGACAAGACCGAGCGGCGCGAAGTGAAAGTACCGGTGCGCTACTGCGGTTTCGAGATCCCTAATAAATTCGTCTTCGGGTACGGCCTGGACATCGACGAGTATTATCGCAACCTGCCGTTCATCGGCGTGGTGGACTTAAAGCGTTATCAGCATAATTGATCCGGGCGGGAAAGCCAGCGCTCTATCGTGATGAGCCGTCATTTTTCGTTTACTTCATTTCAAGATATCCTGCGTTTCTTTCGGGAATACGCCGGCCAGCCCGGTAAGTTGTACGTGGTGGGCGGTGCGGTGCGGGATTACGTTCTGGAAAGGGAACTGCACGACATCGATTTCGTGCAGCCGGGTAATCCGCGCCGGCTGGCCAAGCAGGTGGCCAACGAACTGGGGGGCGCGTATTACCTTCTGGACAGCGAGCGTAACACGGCCCGGGTGGTCCTCACCGGCCCGGACGAGCGGCCTTTCGTGATCGATTTCGCGTCGTTCCGCGGTGAGGACCTGGACCAGGACCTGCGCAGGCGCGATTTCACCATCAACGCCATGGCGATTGACGTGCAGGCGCCGGAGCGCCTGATCGATCCCCTGGGTGGTTTGAAGGACTTGAAAGCGCGTCAGCTGCGCCCTTGTTCTGCGGCCAGCCTGGCGGAAGACCCGCTGCGTATCTTGCGCGCCGTACGCCTGGCGCTGGATTTAAATTTGCGCTTACTGCCTGAGACGATCCAGGCCATCCGTGCCCAGGTGTCACGCCTGGGAGAGGTGTCGGCCGAGCGCCAACGCGACGAGTTGGTGCGCATGCTGGTAGGCCGGCGGCCGCAGACCGCCATCCAGATGTTGGACCACCTGGGGGTCCTGGAGAGCCTGCTGCCGGAACTGGCCGCCACCCAAGGGGTGGCCCAGTCGCCCCCGCACACCCTGCCGGTCTGGGAGCATACCCTGGCCGTCTTGAACGAGCTGGAGCGGTTGCTGCTGGCTTTGAAGGGCGAATACCGGGAAGAGAACGCCGCTAACCTATGGATGGGACTGGCCGTTTTACAGCTGGGCCGCTACCGGGAGCAATTCCAGGAACATTTTCAGACCCCGGTCAGCGGTGAGCGTACCCGGCTGTGGACCTTGTTTCTGGCAGCCTTGTATCACGACGCCGGCAAACCCGTGGCCCGGCGCGTGGAGGAAAGCGGGCGCATCCGTTTCTTCAATCACGAGCAGCTGGGTGAGCAGATCGTCGAGAAGCGGGCCCAGGCGCTGGCTCTCAGCCAGGACGAGGTGCGACGCGTCAAGCTCATCGTGCGGAATCACATGCGCATCCACCTGCTCGCCTACAGCGGCCAGACGCTCACCCGGCGGGTGATCTATCGCTTCTTCCGGGATACGGGAGAGGCCGGTGTGGACGTGTGCCTGTTGACCCTGGCGGATACGCTGGCGACCCAGCGCTACGCCCTGGACCAGCAGGTGTGGTCCACCGAATTGGACCTGTGCCGCCGGTTATTGGAAACCTGGTGGGAGGGCCCGGCGGAGGTCATCCGGCCGGCGCGGCTGCTTTCCGGCGACGATCTGCAAGAACACTTCGGATTGAAACCCGGTAAGCAGATCGGCACACTGTTGGAAGAACTCAGCGAAGCCCAGGTGATGGGAGAGGTCGTGGAGCGGCAGGACGCCCTGGCCTGGGTGCGTAAAAAGTTGGACAAAAGCACGTTATAATAGGGGTGTCCGTTCGAGAAGAAGGCAGGGGGCTGCGCAAAGCGAGGAGGTAGACGCGCCGGTCAATATGATCTTGAAGCAGCTGTGCCATCTTCCATCGAGTGAGTTCAATTGTTCATAGAGGGGAATCATGGAGTACACGCCGGTCGATTTATATTACGTAGAAAGTGGCCAGGGAACACCTGTCGTTTTATTACATGCCTTCCCCTTTGACCATTCCACCTGGGACCCTGTCGCCGGGCTGCTGCAATCGCACTATCACGTCATCCAGCCGGACCTGCGCGGGCAGGGGAAGTCACCCCTGGGAGCGGAGGAATGCAGCATCCGCCTGATGGCGGAAGACGTGGCTCAGCTGATGGACCGGCTGCAAATCCCACGCGCCATCCTGGCCGGTCATTCGATGGGGGGCTACGTGGCCCTGGCCTTTGCCCGGGCCTACCCGGGGCGCCTGGCCGGTCTGGGATTGGTGGCCACCCGCGCCGCCGCGGACGCGCCCGAAACCCGCCAGAAACGCCTGGTGCAGGTGCGCAATATCAAGCGGTACGGGGTAAAAACGCTGGCCAAGACGATGTTACCCAGCTTGAGCGATTCTCCTGAGATCCAGGCCAGGCTCAAAGAAATCCTGCTGCAGGCGCCGGCCGGGGGGACGATTGCTGCCCTAAAAGCCATGGCCGACCGGCCGGACTCTACTGATTTTTTGCACGAGATCACCGTTCCCAGCGTGGTGATTACCGGGGAAAACGATCGTCTCATCTCCTACGAACGCGCCGAAACCATGGCGCAGCTGCTAGGTCGTGGGTGGATGGAAAAAGTGGCCGGCGCAGGCCACATGCTCACCCTGGAATCTCCGGCGGCCGTCGCCGCGGCGATCGAACAGCTGGCCCAGGCAGTTGGCAGCAGGAAACAGGAACCATAACCCAACGGCCAAACCTATGGTTCTCCGGCGCTAAATCTGGCCGGCGGATGCCATCGGTATGGCCGTTAGGGCCCCAGGCGGGCGATTGGTAATCCGGGTTATGGGTAGATCTGGTTGAGGATTGGATCGTAGAAGCACCGGCAGCCGTTAGCGTGAGAACAGCCGGGAATGGGCAGCGTGGGGACGTCGTCCAGAGAATAGGCGCCCTGAGCCTCCCGGCAGGCCGGGCAGCAGTTGGCGTCGACAGAGATACGCACACCGGTCACGCGCTTGTTCTCCCGAAAATTTTTCAGGGCGACGGCGGTGGTGGAAAATTCTTTCAGGTCCGCGTGGCACTGGACGCAGAGTAAAGCGCTATCCGGCGAGTTGGCGGAACAACGCGAGCAGGTCTGCACGGTTCACCTCCAGGTTAAGATGATAATGAACCATTGTACTATACCCGCTTACTGGATGAAAATGATTTGGGGATAAGAATCGATATTGGATTCCGGCCCTGGGGGGAAGGATGTCCGGCCGGTCAGGAAGAAAGCCACTTGGGTTCTACATGGTTGGTCTGCTGTGGATGAACGTTATTATTCTCGGTGCGGTTGCGGCGCACGTGTTTGTTGATCTGCGCCACCAGGATGCTGCTGGCGATCGGTTTGATCAGGAAGTCATCCGCACCGGCGTTGAGCGCCTCGGCGACAATCCCCGGGCTGTCCAGGGCCGATAGGATCAAGATGGGCATTGAACTGAACTCTCGAATTGCTTTGCATACCTGCCATCCATCAATATCTGGCATCATCAAATCCAGAATAACGACATCCGGCGCTTCGCTGTGCGCAAGGGAAATGCCATCCGGACCAGTGTTTGCGGTGATGACAGTAAACGATGCTGGTTCGAGCACAAGCCTGAGAAGTTCCGTCATTGCAGGATCGTCGTCAATGACGAGTATCTTCATTACAATTGCGCCTCCACTTGTTTATAAGGTATCCTAATTATGCAGGCTCACCGACCTAAATTACCTTTCAATTCATTTACAAATTATCAAACCGGTTCATTACCAGGATATGACGAGCGGGGGTGACATTTGCATTCTATTTGTCAGGAAAGTGTGAATACCGGCGGAAGCAATCTATGTGAAACGTTGGCTTTGTGGTAGAATTTTTGGCGATTTGTGTTTTACTGCACTCTTTTTGCTCAATTTCTGAGCGATTCATCTAGATATGGAGGGACGCGTAGTGGAAAAGAAATGGGTTTACCTCTTTAACGAAGTGGACCAAGCCGAAAAGTACGTTGGAGGCGATTGGGAAAATGTCCGAGGTTTACTGGGTGGTAAAGGCGCAAACCTGGCCGAAATGACCCGTATCGGTGTTCCCGTGCCCCCCGGCTTTACGGTCACCACGGAAGCTTGCAATGCATATCTGGCCGGAGGCAGCCAGTTCCCCGAAGGAATGTGGGACCAGATGCTGTCTGCGCTGAAGCAGGTGGAAGCCAAAGCTGAGAAGAAGTTCGGCGACCCCAAGAATCCCTTGTTGGTCTCCTGCCGGTCTGGCGCCAAATTCTCGATGCCCGGTATGATGGACACCGTGCTGAACATCGGCTTGAATGACGAGACAGCCAAGGGTATGGTCGAGCTGACCCAGAACGAGCGCTTTGTCTTCGATGCGTACCGCCGCTTGATCCAAATGTTCGGTTCCGTCGTCCTCGGCCTGCGGGATGAGGCCTTCGAAGACGTGCTGGAGGAGTTCAAGGCCAAGAAGGGCGTCAAAGCCGATACCGACCTGAACGCAGAGGATCTCAAGACGCTCACCGAAGAGTTCAAGAAAGTCGTGCGTAAAGAATACGGCTCTGACTTCCCGCAGGACCCCTTCGATCAGATGCGCCTGGCTACCGAGGCCGTCTTCCGCTCCTGGAACGGGAAACGCGCCATCGATTATCGCCGCGCTACCAACATCGCCGATGACCTGGGAACGGCCGTCAACATCGTGACCATGGTCTTCGGTAATATGGGCTGGGACTCCGGTACGGGCGTTGCCTTTACCCGTAATCCTTCCACCGGCGAACGCAAGCTGTTCGGTGAATATCTGCTGAATGCCCAGGGCGAAGACGTGGTTGCCGGTATCCGCAACACGACCAAGATCGATGAAATGGTCAAGGACCTGCCCGATGCCTACCACCAGTTCCTGGACATCTGCGCCAAACTGGAAGCCCATTACAAGGACATGCAGGACGTCGAATTCACCATCGAGCGGGGTCGCTTGTGGATGCTGCAAACCCGCAACGGTAAACGCACCGCTCGCTCCGAAGTGACCATCGCCGTCCAGATGGCCAACGAAGGTGTGATCAGCAAAGAAAAAGCCGTTTCCCGGGTGACCCCCACCCAGGTGGATACCCTGCTGCACCCCCAGTTCGATCCCAAGGCGCAGGCCAAAGCCCGCGGTGAGGGCCTGGTTTATGCCACGGGCGTGAATGCCTCTCCGGGTGCGGCCGTCGGCCAGATTTACTTCGACGCTGATACCGCCGAGCGCATGGCCAAAGAGCACAAGCAAGACGTGATCATGGTGCGCCCGTTTACCAAGCCGGATGACGTGCACGGTATGCTGGCTGCCCAAGGCATCCTGACCAGCGAGGGTGGGGCGACCTCCCACGCGGCTGTGGTGGCTCGCCAGTTTGGTGTGCCCTGCGTCGTTGGCGCTTCCAGCATCCACATCGACCTGGACCACCGCCAGATGGCGGTGGATGACAAAGTGGTCGAAGAAGGCGCCTGGATCTCGGTAGACGGCACGACCGGCGAGGTCTTCCTGGGCAAGATGAGCATGACCAATCCTTCCCTGGAAGAACAGACCGATTTGATGACCCTGCTGACCTGGGCCGACGAAATCTGCGCTCGCCCCGGCGTTCGCAAGAGCCCCGAAGGCTGGCCAACCACCGGCTTACAGGTGTGGGCCAACGCTGACTACCCCAAGGATGCCCGCCGCGCTCGCGCTTACGGCGCCACGGGTATTGGCCTGTGCCGTACCGAGCACATGTTCTTCGAACCGGAACGCCTGCCCACCGTGCAGCGCATGATCCTGGCCAAGACCAGCGAAGAACGGACCGAGGCATTGAACGAGCTGCTGCCGTTCCAGCGCTCTGACTTCGAGGGCCTGTTCGAGGCTATGGATGGCTATCCCGTTATCATCCGCCTGATCGACCCGCCACTGCACGAGTTCCTGCCCGGGGCCAAAGAGCTGTGGGACCAGATCGTCGACCTGCGCATCCAGTCCATGTCCCAGTACGTATTGGGCAAGGGCGACAGCGCCAAAGTCAAAGAACTGGAAGACCTGCTGGTTGCCGTGGAAGCCATGCATGAGAGCAACCCCATGATGGGTCTGCGCGGTGTTCGCCTGAGCATCGTCATGCCCGAGATCGTCGAGATGCAGGTGCGGGCCATTTTCGAAGCGGCTGCCAACGTCACCTTGCGCGGCGTACACGCCAAACCCGAAGTGATGATCCCGCTGACCGGTCACGTCAACGAGCTGAAAGTGATCCAGCCACGCCTGATGGAGATCGCCAAGAGCGTGATGGACGAAAAGAAAGTCGAGTTCCCCTACAAGTTCGGTACGATGATCGAAATCCCCCGCGCAGCCGTAACCGCAGCCGAGATCGCTTCCGTGGCCGAATTCTTCAGCTTCGGCACCAACGACCTGACCCAGATGACCTTCGGCTACAGCCGTGACGACGCCGAGCGCAACTTCCTGGTCAAGTACGTCGAGGATGGCGTGCTGCCCAAGAATCCCTTCCAGACCATCGACCGCGACGGCGTCGGCCGTTTGATGAACATGGCCGTGACCGATGGCCGCCAGACGCGTGTCTCCCTGGAAGTGGGTATCTGCGGTGAGCACGGTGGCGACCCGGCTTCGATTGAATTCTGCCACACCATTGGCCAGAATTACGTCAGCTGCTCTCCGTTCCGCGTTCCGGTTGCCCGCCTGGCTGCCGCCCACGCGGCTTTGAAATACGCGCAAGCCGGCTGATTTCCGGGTCTCCCCGGTTATTTCCCAACGATTCAGTCATACAATGGGCTCCCCTTCTGGGGAGCTCATTTATAATATAATTTAACATGAACTCGGGACAAGCCGGAATAGGTTTGGGGTTTGGGGTGTGCAATTGGGGTGGTGAAACCCCACCAATTCCACCATCACCATGATCCTGTTTACCATTCAGCCTGCGGGGAAAAGCTGCCATCTTTGGCAGCTGCATATAAATAATATTAATCTTTTACAAATATTGCGTCAAATGGCACAAATCGAAAGATTCGCTTGGTCATATCTGGTATAATCGCTGAAGTGGGAATTCATACATAATAGACCCATTTACATTCGGATTATTGCCGGATTTTCATCGTAGCAGATTGGAGGCACGCAATCAATGGAGAGACAAGATTACACCAGGTTGTATCACGAGATGGTCCTCATTCGCCTAATGGAAGAACGCGCTGCTGAACTATACCAGCAAGGGAAGATCGGGGGCTTCTTACACCTGTATATTGGTCAGGAAGCGGTGAGTACTGGCATTATTTCAAACCGTAAACCCGAGGACCGGGTGATTACAGCTTATCGTGACCATGGCATTGCAATCAATTGCGGCATTCCAGCCAAGAGTGTGGTCGCAGAGTTGTTAGGAAAGGCCACTGGAGTCTCCGGGGGAAAGGGCGGCTCGATGCATATGGCCGACGTCAGCTTGAACTACTTTGGAGGGCACGCTGTTGTGGGCGCTCATCTGCCATTGGCTGCCGGGCTGGCCCTGGGCGATCTCTACCGGGAGAATCCCGCGGTCACGATGTGCTTCTTCGGTGACGGAGCGACCAACATCGGCTTCTTCCATGAAGCCCTCAACCTTTCCAAGGTGTGGAATCTCCCCGTGCTGTGGATTTGTGAAAACAATCAATATGGTATGGGCACTTCGGTAGAGCGCGCTTCGGCGGTGTCTGAGATCAGGCAGAAGGCCGAAGGCTATGGGATGAAGAATGCCCAGGTGGACGGGATGGACCTGATGGCCGTGCGCAAAGTCTCGGGCGAGATGATGGCAGAGATTCGCGCCGGCAGCGGCCCGCAGTTCCTGGAGGTGATCACGTATCGCTACCGGGGGCATTCGATGGGCGACCCGGAGCGCTATCGCAAGCCAGAAGAAATCAAGAAATGGCAAGAAAACGATCCGATCGGCATTTTCCGGAAATATCTTCTCGAGCAGAAGATTGTTTCTGATGGTGAGCTGGACGAATTGGACCAAAAGGCGGCTGAGGAGCTCGAAGAAGCCGTGCAATTTGCTGAAGCCAGCCCGGATCCGGCGCCGGAAGAGTTGTTTAAGAACGTTTACTACGAAGAATCATAAGGAGTTGCTCTATGCCGCGGATCACCATGCGTGAAGCCATATCCCAGGCTTTATGGGAAGAAATGGAAAAGGACCCCAACGTATTTATCATGGGAGAAGAGGTCGGCGTGTGGGGCGGGACCTATGCAGTTACCAGGGGATTTTACGATCATTTCGGTCCCAAACGGGTGCGCGATACACCCATTTCCGAAGCAGCTATCGTCGGCGCGGCGATTGGCGCCTCCATCACCGGGCTGCGCCCGGTGGCTGAGCTGATGACGATCAACTTTGCCTTTGCCGCCATGGACCATATCGTCAATGAGGCGGCCAAGCTACATTACATGTTCAATGGGCAAATGGTGTTGCCCCTGGTCATTCGCGCCACGGGTGGCGGCGGCCGCCAGCTGGCGGCCACACATTCCCAGACACCGGATGCCATTTTTGCCCATTTCCCGGGCTTGAAAGTGGTCGCACCCGGCACGCCGGCGGACGCCAAGGGCCTGTTAAAGAGCGCCATCCGCGCCAATGACCCGGTCTTGTTCATCGAACATGCCACCCTGTACCAGTCGCGCGGCGAAGTCCCGGAAGGCGACTACACCATTCCCATCGGGGAGTCCAAGATCCAGCGCCCTGGCAGCGACGTGACCATCATCACCTATAGCAAGATGCTCGAGACCTCTTTGAAGGCCGCCGACGAGCTGGCCAAAGATGGGATCGAAGCCGAGGTGGTCGACCTGCGCACGCTGCGCCCGTTGGATATGGGCCCGGTGATCGAGTCTTTCAAGAAGACCAACCGCGCCGTGGTGGTGGAAGAAGGTTGGCCTACGTATGGCATTGGCGCAGAGATTTCTGCGCGAATTTACGAACAAGCATTTGATTACGTGGACGCACCCATCAAACGTGTCGCCCAGCTGGAGGTGCCACTGCCTTATAACCGGACGTTGGAACAAATGGCACTGCCCCAGGTTGAAAATGTTGTTGCGGCCGTCAAGGAGGTGGTTTAATGGCAGAAACAGTTACCATGCCGAAACTCGGTTTTGACATGGCTGAAGGTACTTTGGTGCGGTGGGTAAAGACCGCCGGTGAGGAGATCTCCCGGGGAGACGTCCTGGCCGAGATCGAAACCGACAAGGCCACCGTTGAAGTTGAGTCTAGCTATACAGGTGTATTACGTAAGCTGTTGGTTAACCAGGGCGACGTAGTCCCGGTGGGGACGCCTATTGCCGTGGTTGGAGAACCGGGGGAAGAAATCCCCGAAGACGCCGGCAGCGCTGGCGAAAAAGAAGCTGCTCCGGCGAATACACCCGGGCAGGGAGAGGCCGGCGCGCCGGTGAAAGAACCTGCCGGCGAGTCGCAGACGACGCCGGTGGGCCATGACGGCGCCCAGGCTGTTGAAGATGAAGGGATGGTACGTGCTTCGCCCCTGGCCAAGCGCCTGGCGCGTGATAACCAGATGGACCTGCGCGACGTCAGTGGCAGCGGTCCGGGTGGGCGCGTTGTGCGCCGGGACGTGGAAGCCGCCCTCAAGGCAGCTGTCAGTGCCCCTCGCCCGCCGGCTGCGGCCAAACCGGTGGTCAACGTGCCACTGCCTTCGGTGGCCCCACTGGCCGGGGTGCAGGACGAAGTAGTGCCACTCAACCGCCTGCGCTCGGCGATTGGACGCCGCATGGTGGAATCCAAGCAGCAGGTGCCGCATTTTTATGTGACCCACGAATACGACGTAAAGCCCCTCTTGCAGCTGCGTAAACAGGTCAACGACCTGCTGCCCGAGGGCGACAAGATCTCGGTCAACGATTTTCTGGTCAAGGCGGTGGCCCTGGGGCTGCGCCAATTCCCCAACCTGAACGCCTCGATCACCGAGAACGAGATCGTGCGTCACGGGCACGTCAACGTTGGCGTGGCCGTGGCAGTGGAAGGTGGTCTGCTGACCGTGGTGAGCCGGGACGCGGACGTCAAGCCGGTGCGCTTGATCTCTTCCGAGATCAAGGCCATGGTCGACCGTGCCCGCCAGGGGAAAGTACGCCCGGATGATATCGAAGGTTCCACTTTCTCCATCAGTAACCTGGGCATGTTCGACGTAGAGCATTTTGTGGCCATCATCAACCCGCCCGAGGCGGCCATCCTGGCCGTAGGCTCGGCCAAAGAGATCCCGGTCATCGAGAACGGTGAGGTTAAAGTAGGCACGCGTATGCGCGCCACCATTTCGGCCGACCACCGGGTGACGGACGGCGCCGAGGCAGCCAAATTCATGCAGGTGTTGGAAGAGTTTATCGAGAAGCCCATGCGGCTGCTCGTCTAATTTTCTCTCTGGATTGAAATCAGAAACGAGCCGGTGGCTGTGCTGCCGGCTCGTTTTTTGTTTGCATTAGCGAGGG
>JAAZNB010000714.1 GCA_012798515.1 Chloroflexota bacterium | reverse complement strand
CTACAAGGTTTTCCCCGGGCCGAGGAACCCCTTCTTTCAACAGGTCGGGCTTCCAAAGTACCCCGTAGTGGCAAAAATGTCCAATTTTTTTAGCAGGTCGGGCTTCCAAAGTGCCCCGCAGGGGTATGCCAACGCCCCACCGGGGTGCGCCCGACCGGACACGGCCTCGCCGGAGCGAGGGGAGTTCCTAACACCCTCTAGATGTAATAGTCGGGCTGCATCCATTCCCCGCCCGACCAGCCATGTTGCCCCAGCAGGGGCACGAAAGAGACGGGGATGACGTCCTCGGCCTCGTAGTAGTTGGGGCGCCGCACCCAGCGCTGTAGCTGCTGGTTTCCGCGTGCGCCCACCGGGATCACCAGGCGACCTCCGGCGGCCAGCTGTTCCAACAACGGCCGGGGGGGCGCCGGGGCGGCCGCCGCAACCAGGATGGCTGCGTAAGGGGCGTACGCCGGCCAGCCCAGACTGCCATCGCCTTGATGCACATGGACGTTGTGCAGCCCAAGCCGCTCCAGGCGCCGGCCGGCTTCCTCGGCCAGGCCAGGGTGCCATTCCACCGTGTGGATTTCACCGGCCAGGGAAGCCAGGATGGCCGCCTGGTATCCCGACCCCGTACCCACTTCCAACACCTTTTCGTCCCCCTCCAGCTGCAGCAGGCTGGTCATGATGGCCACGATAAAAGGCTGGGAGATAGTCTGGTCGTGGCCGATGGGCAGGGGACCATCTTCGTAGGCGCGCAATTGCAGCTCCGGGGGGACGAACAGGTGGCGTGGGACAGTACGAAAGACGTCCAGCAGGCGCGGATCCCGCAAGCCGCGGCGATAGATCTGCTCGCTCACCATTTGCATTCGCTGCTCGCGCAGCATGGCTTCGTCCATAGACGCCCCTTTTGAAAAACTGCGTCTCGTCATCCCCCCAACGCATGGCAACCGCTGCCGCCGGCCCGAGATCGGCGCCAGCCCCGCATCTTGAATCTACGTCAAATTTAGTATAGCTGAAATCGAAGGAAAAGAAACCCGCGCTGGCCCTCAGGCCCAGGAGAACAACTGTCCCTGTCCCTGGAGGTGATCAGATATGCGGCGGTCGATCTTGCCCATGGGATAGTCCCCCAGCTCTTGCACAGTCACCCAGCGCAGCTGGCTGGCCTGCAGCGCCTGGGGCTCACCGGCCACCAGCCGGCAGCGGAAGGCGTGCAGTGTGACCTTGAAATGGGTGTAGGCGTGTTTGTACACCCCAAACAGCTCCCCCACCTCGACCTCGGCCCCCAGTTCTTCCAGGATCTCACGCCGCAGGCAGGCCGGGAAATCCTCGCCATCTTCGCGTTTTCCCCCGGGGTATTCCCACAACCCGCCCAACAGACCGTTGGAAGGGCGCCGGGCGATTAACAACCGCCCATCGCGCTGGATAATGGCCGCTGCCACCTGGATGTGCGGCACTTCAGGGCGGGCGGCCAGCACCGGGCGTTCTTCCTGCACCCCCAGGGCGCGCGCCTGGCACAGCTCTGCCAGTGGGCAACCCTCACAGGCCGGCGCCTTAGGCGTACACACCGTGGCGCCCAGGTCCATCAGGGCCTGGTTGTAATCCCCGGCCTGCCCGGGGGGCAGGTTTTCCTCTGCCAACCGCCAGAAGAGCTGTTCGCCCGCGGAGCTGCGCGCCGGGATGGTCACGTTGAACACGCGTCCCAGCACCCGGCGGATATTACCATCCAGGGCAGCATCGTCCTGGCCAAAAGCAATGGAGGCAATGGCCGCCGAGGTGTAATGGCCCACTCCCGGCAGCTGTTCCAGCTGCGCCCGCCGGGCAGGGATCTCCCCACCCCACTTTTCCACTACCTGGCGCACCGCCCGGTGCAAATTACGCGCCCGGCTGTAATAGCCTAGTCCCTCCCAGGCCTGCAAGACGGCCTGCTCGTCCGCGGCGGCCAACGCCGCCAGGCTGGGGAAACGCGCCATCCAGCGTTCGAAGTAGGGGATCACCGTCTCCACGCGGGTCTGCTGTAGCATGATCTCCGAGACCCACACGCGGTACGGCTGCGGATCGTCACGCCAGGGCAGACGCCGTGCATGCAGCTCGTACCAGGCCAATAAACGGCTGGCCAATTCAGTCGATTGATCGATCATGTGGGAAATATCTAAAATTGAAATCCGCCGCGGGCCGGGACCAGCTTATGAGAATAGTTGTACACGAAATCTTGAAGCTGATTGTTCAAGCTCTTCCATTCCTCGGTTGCCAGAAGTTGTTTGGCCTCGTTGGCCGATGGCAGGACCGCTCCAACCATAATCTGTGGCTGTGCACCGAAAACAGTTGCCCAGGCATCACTCAATTCGAACCCCATTCGCTGGACCCCCGGTATGAACTCGCGCACCACAAACTCGAAATACTCCTGCTCTCGCTCAGGGGCAATGTCCCAGGTCATAATGATCTTTACAGCCAAGGCAAACTCCTATGATTAACTACGGGAACTATCCAGTACGACCACATGGGTTTCTTCAGGGAGTGAATTCGGGCTGGTGACCTTCAGGGAAGGCGACGTCTCGATCTCAGTCAGCCCCATCTCTTTGAGGAACTTGGCAAGCGGATCCAACTTGATATTCGATCCCGGGGTCTCGTAGTGCATGGGAATGACGATGCTTGGCTCTAACAGGCTGATCACCTCAGCCGCTTTGGATGCATTCAAGCCACCGCCCCCGCCCACCGGCACCAGCGCGATATTAAGCGGACCCAGGGCTTCGACTTCCGCCTGGGTTGGGACACGATTCAAGTCACCCAGATGAGCAACCGTAATACCATTATAGTCAATTACGTACAGAGTATTGCGCGGTTCGTCCTCGGACCGTTTGACATGGCCGTTGGTTTGCGCCCCGGTAATAAATACGCCACCCACTTCATATTCGCCCGGGCCGGAGACGATAAAGGGATCTCCTTTGACGCCGGAGAGATAATTGTGACCGGGTAAATCGATGCTTACAGTAACAATGTCTGCCTTTAACTTTAATGCTTCAAAACCAACCTGGCGATGATCGTAAGGATCGCAAACTACCGATGCCATACCCCGTTCGGAAAGACGGAAGCAGGAATGTCCGTACCAGTTTATCTCCATGAAACCTCCGCGATTTGGTATGATTATACATTAGATCGACTTATCTGTGGACAGGATTAGCCTGACAAGCGTGCCTTTACGCCCGGAAGCCCCTGTGAGGCCGGCCTGCATACGAAACCTGCCTCAAAGCCAACGATTTCCCTTGACGCCCCTCCCAACATCTGATAGACTTTCAGCCGCTCAAGAGTTACGGCATGCTCAAATTGAATCAAACCTTGTGTTATTGAATATGCTTTGGTATAATTCGACGCGCTGAAAACAGAGACTTAACAATCGATGCGCCGACGTAGCTCAACCGGCAGAGCAATCGCCTTGTAAGTGATAGGTTACGGGTTCGATTCCCGTCGTCGGCTCAGTTGCGAGTTGGCGAGTAAGATGATGGTTGCAGCGACAATTATCTTACTTGCGAGCTGGCAACGGCTCGAAGAGATTGGGCGGTTACCCAAGTGGCCAACGGGGACTGACTGTAAATCAGTTGGCGCGACGCCTTCGGAGGTTCGAATCCTTCACCGCCCACTGGTCTCTGACCAAAATACGCTGCATGGCGGACTACTGGGAAACGGCAAGCCCTCATAGCTCAGTTGGTAGAGCACGTTCTTGGTAAGAACGGGGTCATGGGTTCAAGTCCCATTGAGGGCTCTTCATGCCGACTTCACCTTGAACCGTCTTTGTTTTTAAGGAGAGGAAGCATGGCGAAGCAAAAATTTGAACGCAACAAGCCGCATCTGAACGTAGGTACGATGGGACACATCGACCACGGGAAGACGACTCTGACGGCGGCGATTACCAAGTACTGCCAGATGATGGGGAAGGCAGAGTACCGGGCGTACGATCAGATCGACAAT
>JAAZNB010000136.1 GCA_012798515.1 Chloroflexota bacterium | reverse complement strand
TGGGTGGCCCGCCGGTTGAAGGCGCTCACCAGGCCCTGGGCGCTGTCCAGCAGGTCGGCCCGCAGGCTGGGATCGGTCGGCGTAGAGCTGAGCGCCTGCCAGCCGCTCCAGAACAGGTCCAGCTTGTTCACCAGGCCGTCGCTGCTGGTCTCACCCAGGGTAACTTCCACCTGCTGCAAGACGCTGCTCTCCGCTTCCCAGCGCTTGGCGTCGGCCACTTCCAGGCGGTAGCGGCTGTCGAAAAAGTCCAGGCTGTGGCGCATGATGGCCGATACTTCCACGCCGCCGCCGACCACGCCCTTGGCGCCGCCGTTGGTCAGGCCGGCGCTGGAGGCCGGGGCGATGGAGTTCATCACCACCGACTGGCGCCGGTAGCCCGGCGTGCTGGCGTTGGCCACGTTTTGCTCGATGACTTCGATCGCCTGCTGGTTGGCCATGATCGCCCGCAGGGCCGTATTGATCCCGGAGTACAGGTTTGCCATGTCAGACCCTCTGATCGAAACCGCGGCCTGAAGCCGGTTGGAAGGCCCGGGTCACGCCGCTGGCGCTGTAGACGATGTCCTGGTTGCAGCAGCCCAGCAGAAAAGCCTGGGCCGATTCCAGCCATTCCAATGAGGCCTGTACCAGGGCCTTGTTGCCGAAGTTCAGGTCGCGCGCCTGGCCGACCAATGCCAGGATCCCGTCATGCAGCCGCTTGAGGCGGTCTACCACGGCGGGCTCCAGGAAAGGATACAATTCGTTGAGCGTCGAGGATTTCAAAGCCACCCCCAGCTTCCCGGCGATGTCCTGGGTCAGCATGCGGCGGCTCTCTTCCATCAGTCCAATCTGGTCCAGTACGGTCTCTTTTTGTTCGACCAGCAGCATCAGCGTGTCGGTGTTGCTGTTGGCGAAGTACTGGCGTTCTTCTTTGGTCAGGGAGATCAGCGTTTGTAAGGTGCGGAACTCCTGCACCAAGAGGTCTTCTAGCGAAGCAAGCAAGTCGTGAGGTTGGTTGGTGATTGCCATAAGAAAGTTCCCTTATGTGAGCTTCAAACGCGACAACAAGGTTTCCGCGAGCTTCTCGTGCGGGATTTCGTAGGTACCGTTCTCGATTTGCTGGCGCAGCTGGTTGATGCGATCCATATCCGTCTCGGGCACCTCGTCCAACGAGGCCCGCGCCTTGGCCAGCAGCCGGCCGCGGTCCGAGAACTCCACCCGGTCCTTACCCGTGCCCAGCGCGTTGCTCTCCTGTAAGCGGGAAGCTTTCTCTTTCTCGGCCTGGTACAGGGCGTCGGTCTTCTGGGTGGATAATGGATTGATATTGTTATTGTTGTTATCGATCTTCATGCCAAACAACCTCCAGGGAATCTTCGCAATCGTTGTTCCAACCTCTAATCATAGTATCGACTGCTTTCCCCAAACCTTTACGCTTTTCTGACATGAATTGCATCGGTAATCATCTCGTCGGTCTGCTGGAAGGCCCGCGCCGACATCTGGAAATTGCGCTGCAGGGACATCAGGTGGGTCAATTCGGTAGAGAGATCCACGTTGGAGGCTTCCACCGAGGCGCCGAAGATCTGGCCGTAATTCTCGGTCATGGGCGCCCCGCTGACGCCCTCGCCGGAGACCTCGGTCTCCAGCCACAGGTTCTCCCCATAGCTGGCCAACCCGGTGGGGTTGGGAAAACGGGTGATCTCGATCTGCCCGGCTTCGCTCCAGGTTTCACCCTGGCGCGCCATGACCCGCCCGTCTTGCAGCACTTCCACTTCCTCGGCGTCGGCGGGGATTTCCCCATCCCACACCACCGGATAGCCGTTGGCGGTGACCAGCTGGTTGTCGTCGTCCAGCTCGAACTGGCCGTCCCGGGTATAGCCGGTCTGGTCGCCGGGCAGCTGGATGGCAAAAAAGCCTTCGCCGTTGATGGCCAGGTGCAGAGGGCTGTCGCTGTCCAGGATGGTGCCCTGGCGGGCGCTGACCTGGGTGGAGCTGAGGTACACCCCATTCTTTTGGCTGTCAACCAGCAGCTCCTGGAAGTTGGAGCGGCTGGACTTGAAGCCGGTGGTGTTGACGTTGGCCAGGTTGTTGGCCACCTGGTCCAGGTCGGCCAGCCGCGAGAGCATGTCCTGGCGAGAGATGTTCAAAACGTTAAATAAAGACGTGGCCATTCGATTCTCCTGTTTAGCCGATGCGGCCCAGGCTGGAGATGGTGCGCCCGAGCAGCTCGTCCTGGTTTTGCACCATTTGTTGGGCGGCCTGGTAGGTGCGCAGCACTTCCACCAGTTGGGTCATGATCTGGGAGGCCGAGGCGTTCGAGCCTTCCAGGGCGTGTTGTTTGATCAGGCTGGTATTTTCGCCGTTGGGCTGGCCGCTGGCCGCAAAGGTGTTGTTGCCGTCCCGGGTCAGCTCGGCCGCCGGGTCGTCGAACTCGGCCAGGCCCAGCACGGCCGCCTCCTCGCCATCGACGGTAATACTGCCGTCGCCGGCGATCTCGACCGTGCCATCCTCCAGCTGGATGTGCTGGCCGTTATCGTCCAGCACGTAGAAGCCGTCCACGGTGACCAGCTGGCCCTCGGCGTCGCGCAGGAAGCGCCCGTCGCGGGTGTAACGCTCGCCATCCGGGGTTTCCACCCGGAAGAAGCCCGGGCCATCGATGGCCACGTCCAGGTCGTTGTCCGTGGTTTGCAGCGGTCCCTGGGTGAAGTCGGTCACTTCGGGAGCCGATTCCACGCCCAGGCCCAGGCTGCCGATGTATTGCAGCACGTCACCGTCCTGGGCGTCGTTGGGCGAGATCACCGCCGTGCTCATGAAGTCTTCCAGCGTGGTCAGCACCTGCTTGAAGCCGGGTGTGTCCAGGTTGGCGATATTGTGGGTCAGGGTTTGCTGGCGATTGACGCCGGTCACCATTGCCGAGGCTGCGGCATAAAATCCTTTGATCATCTATACACCTCGGAGATTGTTCTGGCTTTTCTGGTGGATGCTGATCACGGTGTGAACTTCTTCACGCGTCATACCCAGCTGGCGGGCGATGTCCAGCTCGGACATGTGCCCGGCAGACATGGCCACCACCATCTGGTTGCGCTCCATACTGCTCTGCACCGAGCCGGATTTGACCGGCATGGACGAGACCTTGGAGACGTTGAGCAGGGTACGGAAGTCGTCCTGAGCCATCACGCCGGTCGGGCTGGAGCTGGCCGGCTGCTCTCGTGACGTATTGACCACATTCCGCAGGTCCTCAACGACAGGCGTCAACCGGCTGGCCTGGGTTTGTTTGCCCTGTGCCAGGGCAGTTTCGCGCGCCAGTTGGATCAGGTTGAGAGTATCGTTGAGCAGACCTGGAATGGTATTAGACATGGCTCATCCTGCTGCGAGAGATCGGCAGAGAACGCTCCGGCGCCGGGACGTAGCGGCCCGGCTCTCCAGAGGACCCCGCCGTGTGGGGAGACTTCATGGGCAGCTCGATCTTGCGCGTCATCAAGACCTGCAAGCTGGTCACCGCCCGGGCATGCAGCTGGCACACGCGTGATTCAGACACGCCCAGCACCATGCCGATTTCTTTCAAGGTCAGATCTTCATAATAATACAACGAAAGTACCAGTTGTTCACGCTCGGGGAGCTGTTTGAGGGCCATTACCATGCGGGCTTTCATGTCTTCCTCCGCCACCACGTCCGAGGGGTCGCTCTGGTCTTCGTCAGCCAGGGTTTCATACAGGGGCGTGTCGTTGCCCTGGTCGATGTTCATCAGGGCGTCCAGCGAGACGATCACCCGGCTGGAATCCACCAGCGACTGCTGCACCTTGGTCACGTCCAGGCCCAGGTGCTCGGCGATCTCTTCGTCGGAGGGCGGGCGCTGGTTTTCCTCGGTCAGGGTGGTGATGGCCTGCTGCACCTCGCGCGAGCGGTGCCGCGCCGTACGCGACAGCCAGTCCAGCGAGCGCAGGTAGTCCAGCACCTTGCCGCGGATGCGCACTGTGGCGTAGGTGGAAAACTGCGTGCCGTAGCTGGGGTCGAAGCGGTCCACGGCTTCGATCAGTCCCAGCAGCCCCTGGTGTACCAGGTCTTCGTAGTCGCTGCCGTTCTCCCGCGACAGGCCCAGCTTGCCCATCACGTAATGCACCAGGGAAACGTAGCTGAGCACCAGCTCTTCGCGCAGGGCCGGCGACCGGGTGGCCAGGAATTGGTTCAATAAATCGTTCTTGACAGGCGACGTGGTCATGGTCATTAGGCCTTATACTCCACAGTGCTGGCTGGCTTTTTTTCAGCTTTGCCACGTTTAGCAGGCTTTCTCTCGGCCTCCGCCAGGCTGGCTTTCAATGAACCTCCGGCCATGCGCCAGGTGATCAACCACAGGATCAAACCCACCACTAAAATGGCCACAGCGGAGCGCAGAAAAGCCACCCACACCGGGCTGCCCGACAGGTAAGACAGGATCAAAACACTCACACCTAACAATAAAACCGTCACTTTCGATAGCGTAAACATCCATTCCAGGGCCAGCGGCAGGCGCACGCCCTCGTTTTTGGGCGCTTTGGCCTTCTTTTCCTTTTCCGGCCGGCCGGCCGTCTGTTGGCCCTCGGCCTCTGGGGCGGCTTTGTCTTTGCTCATAGTTCGAACCCTCCGTCAAACAGCGCACGAGTAAGGAGAGCAGGGTCCCCGGGGTGCAGGTTCCCCATTACGTGAATACCGTTGGTCATATATGCCAGGGGCAGCTGGCTGCGCCAGGCGATGTTGTAGATCGACCCGTAATTGTGGGTCTCGTCCATCTTGGTCACGATCAGCCCCTTGAGCGAGAAGGTACCGAAGGAAGCCAGGGCCTGCTGCAGGTCGCTCTCTTTGAAAGTGGCCGGGGTCAGCAGGTAAGTGCTGCGCCGGGGCACTTCGGTGAGAAAACCGCCCAGCTCGACCATCATGCGCTCGTCGAACGGGTTGCAGCCCGGCAGGTCCACCAGGATCAGGTCGGCCTCGGGGTGGGCCTCGATGGCCTCCACCAGCTCGGGCGGCGTGTACACCAGGTGGAAGGGGATGCCGATGGTGTCGGTGTAGACCTGCGCTTCCACGATGCCGGCCGGGCGGAAGGTGTCTGCCCCGATCCACACCACTTTCTTGCCCACCGAATGGGCGTAGTAGGAAGCCAGTTTGGCGCAGGTGCTGGTCTTGCCGCTGCCGCTGGCGCCCACCAGGCACATCACCCGCCCGGGCGGCGCCACCATGGTCTGGTGGGAGCCCCGCAGGCCGGCTTCCAGCTGGCGCTTGAGGTAAGCATTCAGGCGCTTGCGGTCGGCCAGTACGGCCGGGCTGAAGGCCTGGGAATAGGTGTTGATCATGCGATTGACCAGGCTCTCGTCCAGGCCCTGGTCGAGCAGGTCCTGGCGGGTCTCGATGAGCAGGTCCGGCAGGTCGCCGGGGGCGGCGGTGCGCAGGCCGGGGCGCGCCGCCCCGAGCCGGGCCTCGCTGGCCGCCATGTCCATCTCGTGCGGGTCAAAGGCCACTACCGGTTCTTCTTCCTCCACCCTGGGAGGCTCTTTTTCGATCGCCTTCTTCTCGGGCATGTGGGTGGCGATCTCCAGCAGCAGCTGGACCGGGTCCACGGCGCCTTTGGCCGCGACCGGCTGCGCCTCTCCACCGCCCTGCCCCTCGCCGTTGGCCGGCGCCGGCTTCTCGGCCGGGCGGGTGGCGATGACTTCGTAGCCAGGCTTACGCCAGACCTGCCACAGCGGTCCGCCGGGGATCTCGCGTAAGGAAACGACCAAAGCCTCCGGGCCCATCTCGCGCTGCACTTCTTGCAGCGCGGCCATCATGGTCGGCGCCCGAAAAGTCTTGGTGACCGGCTTGGCTTCACTCATTTACTTCACCTCTACCATCCCATGCGCCTTCACCCGCGTGCCCTGGCTGATCTCCGAGAAGGCCAGCACCACCAGGCTGCTCAAAGAGCGCTCGACCAGGCGGCGGAAGGCCAGGCGGATCTCCCGCGGGCACAACAGGATCGGCATGTAGCCCTCGTGGGCCACTTTTTCCATTTGTCCACCGGTGGCGGCCAGGATAGACTGCGCCAGGCCGGCGTCGATCTGGAAGCCCAGCCCGTTCTCCGTCTGGCTCAGGGAGCCGCGCAGCTCCTGCTCCAGCTTGGGAGAAAGGGTAAACACGTGGATGGTGCCGCTGTCGTCGCGATATTGGCTGGAAAGCACGTTGGCCATCATCTGGCGCACGGCTTCACTGAGGATGTTGGGGTCGCGGGTCACGCCGGCGTGATTGGCCAGCACTTCCAGGATGCCGCTCAGGTCGCGGATGGGCACCCGCTCGCGCAGCAGATTGCGCAGCACGGCTTGCACGTCACCGATGGACAGCATTTCCGGTACCACGCCCTGCACCGAGGCGGGGCTCTTCGACTTGAGCTGGTCGAGCATCTGCTGCACCATCTGGCGGTTCAGCAGGTCGGGGGCGAAACTGCGCGCCACCTCGGTCAGGTGGGTGCTCAACACCGAAATGGGGTTGACCACCGTATAGCCCATCAATTCCGCCCGGCCGCGCTCCGGCTCCGGCACCCACAAGGCCGGCAGGCCAAAGGCCGGCTCGGTGGTCTTGATGCCCTGGATGGTTTCGTCGGCGTCTGAACCGGGGATGGCCAGCAGGTAATCCAGCATCAGCTCACCGCGGGCCACTTCCTGGCCGCGGATCTTGATCCGGTAGGCTTGCGGCGCCAGGCGCAGGTTGTCGCGGATGCGCACCACCGGCAGGATCAGCCCCAGCTCGTTCATCAGCTGGCGGCGGATGCCGGTCACCCGGCGCAGCAGGTTGTCGGCGGCTTCGTCGTCGATGAGCGGGATCAGGCTGTAGCCGATCTCCAGCTCCATGGGGTCGACCAGCACCATCGCCAGCATGTCCTCCGGCGTCTCCGGCTCGGTGGATACCTGGATGGGCGCGGCCGCCTGCTGCTGCTGTTGCAGCAGCAAGGCTTCTTCTTTCTTGATCCGGTTGACGAAGTACGCTCCGGCGCCCAGCCCGCCGCTGACCAGGAAGAAGGGCAGCTTGGGCAGGCCGGGGATGAAGGCCATCAGGGCCACGATCATGGCGCCCACGGCCAGGGTGTTGAAATTGGACACCTGCTTGATCAGGTCGGTGCCCAACGAGGCTTCGGAGGTCGAGCGGGTCACGATCAGGCCCGAGGCGGCCGAGATGAGCAGGGCGGGGATCTGCACCGCCAGCCCGGCGCCGATGGTCACCAGGGTGTAGGATTGCAGAGCGTCCATGAAGGGCATGCCCCGCTGCACCACCCCGATGACGAAGCCGCCCAGGATGTTGACCAGCATGATGATGATGGTGGCGATGGCGTCGCCGCGCACGAACTTGCTGGCGCCGTCCATGGCCCCGTAGAAATCCGCTTCGGTCTCGATGGAGCGCCGGCGGGCGCGCGCTTCGTGTTCGTCGATCAGGCCGGCGTTCAGGTCGGCGTCGATGGAAAGCTGCTTGCCGGGCATGGCGTCCAATGTGAAGCGGGCCGAAACTTCGGCCACGCGCCCGGCGCCGCTGTTGATCACCACGAACTGGATGATCATCAGCATGAGGAAGATGACCACGCCCACCACGTAATTGCCGCCCACGATCAGGGTGCCGAAGGTCTCGATGACCTTGCCGGCGTCGCCGTTGAGCAGGATCAGGCGGCTGGCCGAGATGTTGATGCCCAGGCGCAGCAGGGTCACCAGCAGCAGCACGGTGGGGAACACGGAGAACTCCATCGGCTGGTTGATGTACACGGTCAGCAGCAGGATGCCGATGGAGATGGCCAGGTTTATGGTCACCAGCAGATCGACGATCCCCGCCGGCAGCGGGAGGATCAGCAGAGCGACGATGAACACCAGGCCCACGGCCATGACCATGTCCTTGGAGCGGAACAGGTTTCTCAGGGTATTGAGGGATTCGGTAGAAGTTGTCGTCGCCATAATTTCCGTTCGTTAGATCGATCTAGAGATGCGCCTTGCCGGACTTTTGCCCGCTCAGGCGGAACACGTAGGCCAGTACTTCGGCCACCGCCACGTACATTTCGGGGGGGATCTCGTGATCGATCTCCACCGCTTTGTACAATGCCCGCGCCACGGGGATGTTCTGGATGACCGGGATGCCGTTGCTGCGGGCGATATCGGCGATGCGCTGGGCGATGTTGTAAGCGCCCTTGGCCACCACCCGCGGCGCCCCCATGGTCTCGGGGTTGTATTGCAGCGCCACGGCCAGGTGGGTCGGGTTGGTGATGACCACGTTGGCCTTGGGCACGCTGGCCATCATACGCATGCGGGCGATACGCCGCTGCTGGCCGCGGATGCGGCTGCGCAGGAGGGGATCGCCTTCCGAGCGCTTGAATTCTTCTTTGATCTCTTCTTTGGACATGCGCATCGAGCGCATGAAGCGCCAGCGCTGGTAGGCGTAGTCGGCGATGGCCAGCACCAGGTAGGCCGCGCCCACGCGCAGCGCCAGGTCGATGGCCAGGTCGACGAAGTTCTGCGTCGCGCTGGCGAGGTCGGTCTGGCTGAGCGCCAGCAGGTCTTGCACCCGGCCGCGCAGGATGCTGTAGGCCACCCAGCCCACCAGGGCCAGCTTGAGCAGCGCCTTGGCCAGCTCCACCAGCCCCTGGCCGGAGAAGATGCGCTGGAAACCCGCCAGGGGGTTCAGGCGCTTCAGGTCGAAGCCCATCTTCTTGGTGGCCCACAGGAAACGGGTCTGCGCCAGGGTGACCGTGACGCCGGCCACCAGCAGGATGATCATGATCATGCCCAGGGTCGGGCCGATCTGCATGACCTGCTCGTAGCCCCACTGGCGCAGCCAGCTCTCGTCTACCGTGGCGCCGGGCAGTGACCCGATGCTGGTCACCACCATGTTCTGCAGGGCCGAGGCCAGGTTCTTGCCCATAGACTGGAGCAAGAGCGCCCCCACCAGCAGCGCGGCGGCGGTGTTCAGCTCCTGGCTGCGCACCACCTGCCCTTCGGCGCGGGCGTCCTCGAGTCTTCGTTGAGTTGGGGCTTCGGTCTTATCGGCCATAACGGCTCACTTTGCGATCAGCTCCAGCATGCGCGGGCCCATCTGCTTGAACAGGTCCGAGAGCATGGGCGCGGCGGTGGCGAAGGTCATGCTCAACACGATCAGCGCCACGCCGATCTTGAGGGGCAGGCCCAGGAAGAACACCTGCACCTGCGGGGCCACCCGGGCCAGCAGGCCCAGGGTGATGTCGGTCAACAGCAGGGCGCCCATGACCGGCAAGGCCATCTGCACCCCGCTGAGGATCAGCTGAGAGGTCATGCTCATCAAGCGCTGCCCGTCCAGGGAGGGCAGGTCGGCGCTGACCGGCAGCAGGGAGAAAGTGTGCTGCAGGGCGACGAGGAAGATGTGGTGCCCGTTGAGTACCATGAAGAGCAGCATGGCCATCATCATGAACAGCTGGTCGATGGCCGAGCTGGTGTCGCCCAGGGCCGGGTTGAGCACCCGGCTGGAGGCGAAGCCGCTGCTCAGGCCCATGGTCTCGCCGGCGATCTGCGCCGCCCCGAAGGTCAGCACGGCGGCGAAACCTACCAGGGTGCCGATGAGCAGCTCTTTGCCGATGGCCACCAGGTAGAGCACCGGCCCCGTCATGGGGGCCTCGGCCGGCAGGGCCTGCCAGGGCAGCAAGATGGCGCTCAGCAGCAGCCCCAGGCCGATGCGCACCGGGTTGGGGATGTTCTGTCCCCCCAGCACCGGCACGTGGATGATGGTGGCCATGACGCGCGTAAACACCAGGAAAAAAACTTGGGCCTGGGCTACAGAAATCGTCATTGCACACCAATCCGGGTATTCATACTTGTACCCAGGATACTCTGCGCCCGATCGGTTGTCAGTAAAGGGAAGATGAAGTGGGACTAAAGAAAGCGTAAAGACGAAAGGAAAAAGCTAAAGTTCTGCGTGAATCTGCCGATAGTGTGTTTTTACTTTTTTTACACGCCTGAAGGTTTTCTGAATCCGGCCCCGGGGCGTAAATCTCTCGATTTTGGGCAATTTTTACCCCGGGCGGCGGTGTAAATACCGGTTTATTTTCTAGAATTAATCCCTGTTCAGCCTTACGCCAGGTCGTCTGAGGGCATTAATTTCTGGACTCGCTCCACCAACAGGTCGGTATCCACCGGCTTGACCATGAAATAGCGCGCCCCGGCCAGGGCGGCCTGCTGGATCACCTCTTTGAAACCCAGCGAAGAGACCACAATCACCGGCAGGCCGTTGAGGCGTTTGCGCTCCTTGAGCCCGCGCAGCAGCTCCAACCCGTTGACCTGCTGTAAGAAGATATCCAGGATGAGCACGGCCGGCCGGTACTTCTCGATGTAGTCCTCCACTTCACGCGGCCGCGGCACATGCACCGTATCGATCCCCGAGCGATTCAAGGCCATTTGGATGACCTCGCGTTGCAGGCGATCAGAGATGACGATCAGGGCCACTGTATTCGGCGCACTCATTCCCCCATTTTACCCTGAACCGCCCTCAGCTGCCGATCATATAGGCGGTCATTTCCTCCTGAAAACGTTCCAGGCGCTCCTCGCTGAGGCGCAAGATCTGCAGGGACTCGGGGTGAATGGACTGCACGAAGATCTCCTGCGAGGCCGGGCTCTGCCGGCTGCTCCAGGCGTTGGCAACGTTGATGATGGCCGGCAGCTCGGGGTGCACCCGGGCCAGCGAGGGGGCGTGATGGTAGTGGATGGCGTCCACCAGGATGACCGGGTAGTTCCATTTCTCCGCCATCATACTGCCCACCGTGGCGTGGTCGATGCCGATCACCTGCTCTTCCACCTGCCACAGGCTGAGGTTGTAGCGCCGCATCAGGTCCACGATCTTGGTGTAGTCCACCAGCACGTACTGGTCGAGCATCAGCTTGCCGATGTCGTGCAGCAGGCCGCCCACGTAGGCCTCTTCCGGGTTGGGGTAATGCAGGGCCTGGGCCAGCCACTGCGAGGCCACCGCCGTGGCCACCGAGTGGTTCCACAGGTCGCCGGCCCCCAGGCGATAGCCGTTGAGGCGGCGCATCAGCGGCCCGGAGGAGGC